>CAMLMM010000048.1 GCA_946481105.1 uncultured Alphaproteobacteria bacterium | reverse complement strand
CTTGGTGGCGGCGATGCCGTTTTCGGTCAGGTCTTCATGGCGTGTGCCGACACCTACCCAGACCCCCAGCGCGATGCTCTCGGCATCGGCCATAGTGTCGGTGACAATACGCAGCCCGTTGGGCAGGGTGGTCATTTCGATAGACATAAAGGATGACATATAGGACAGGGGTTAATTTGGCAAGATACCTGTCTCGCCGTTTGCGTTGCAAAAGGAAAAAGCTTAGACTCCTGTACCAAATTCAAGGAGTAGCCCATGCCTAAAGTTTTAATCGCCGACAAGATGGATAAACAGGCGGAGGAGATTTTCCGCCGCAACGGACTGGATGTGGACGTTAAACCCGGCCTGTCCGCAGATGAACTGAAGGCGGCGATTGCCGATTATGACGGGGTGGCCTGCCGTTCCTCGGCCAAGATTACCGCCGATACGCTGACCAACGCGAAAAAACTGCGCGTGATTGGCCGTGCGGGCATCGGGGTCGATACGATTGACGTTCCGGCCGCCACCGCCGCCGGTGTCGTGGTGATGAATACGCCGTTTGGAAATTCGATTACCACCGCCGAACACGCGATTGCGATGATGATGGCGCTGGCCCGCCAGATTCCGCAGGCCTCCGCCTCGACCCATGCCGGGAAATGGGAAAAAAGCAAATTCATGGGCGTGGAACTCTATAGCAAAATCCTGGGCCTGATCGGGGCCGGGAATATCGGCTCAATCGTTGCCAACCGCGCGATTGGCCTTGGCATGAAAGTCATTGCCTATGACCCGTTCCTGACGGCGGAACGTGCGGCTGAGCTGGGCGTCGAACAGGTTGAACTGGAAGATTTATACAAACGCGCGGATTTTATCACCATCCACGTCCCCAAGACCGAAAAAACCAACCGCATGATTGACGCAGTGGCGATTGCGACCATGAAAAAAGGTGTACGCATTATCAACTGCGCCCGTGGCGGCCTGATTGTCGAAAGCGACCTGAAAGCCGCCCTTGATAGCGGGCAGGTGGCCGGGGCGGCTCTCGATGTGTTCGAAGTCGAACCTGCCGAAACCAACGTACTGTTCAACCACCCGAACGTGATCTGCACGCCACATCTGGGTGCCTCAACGTCCGAAGCACAGGTGAACGTAGCCATTCAGGTGGCGGAGCAGATGTCCGATTTCCTGCTGAAGGGCGCGGTTATCAACGCGGTGAACATGCCATCGATTTCAGCGGAAGACGCCCCGAAACTTAAACCGTATATGGCGCTGGCCGAAGAAATGGGCCGCCTGGTCGGACAGGTTGTCGACAGCCCGATTACCAAAGTCGAACTGACCTATATCGGGGCCGCGGCGCAGATTAATACGCGCCCCCTGACAGCCTGCGTCCTCGCCAATCTGCTGAAAGACATGAGCGACTCCGTCAACATGGTGAACGCGCCGGAAATCGCGAAGATGAAGAAAATCACCGTGTCGGATACCAAAATCGACGATAGCCATGAATGGCCGACCGCCATGAGACTCAACGTCATCTGTGAAAACGGGACGCACACAGTGACGGGTACGCTCTTCGCCGGGCGCGACCCGCGTATTGTGCAGATTGACGGTGTCCCGATTGAGGCGGCGCTGACCCCGCATATGCTGCTGATTAAAAACGAGGACAAACCCGGGATGATTGGCGCGCTGGGGACGACCTTGTCCAACGCGGGCGTGAATATCGCCGATTTCCGTCTGGGCCGTATCGAAGCCGGGAAAACCGCCGTGGCGCTGGTGTCCATCGACGGGGCGCTGGCTGACGACGTCTTTGCCAAGGTTGCCGCCATCCCGCAGATTAAAAATGTGCGGAAACTCTCGTTTGCGGCCTAAATTATGCAGGAAATCCTCCTCAACGCCTATCTGTGGCTCAAGGCCCTGCATATCATCGCGGTCGTGTCGTTCATGGCCGGGATGCTCTATCTGCCGCGCCTGTTCGTCTATCACGCCGATGCCGCGAAAGGCTCTGAATTCTCGGAAAAGCTGAAAGTGATGGAGCGCCGTTTGCTGCGCTATATTGTCAACCCGGCTTTTTGCGCAGCCCTGCTGTTTGGCGGCCTGATGATCTGGGCCAACACAGCCCTGCTGTCAATGCCCTGGTTCCAGGCCAAGCTGACGCTGCTGTTCCTGATGGGCGGCGTCCACGGTCTGTATTCCAAATGGCGCAAGCAGTTCGAGCGGGATGAAAACACCCGCCCGGTGAAATTCTACCGTATCTGGAATGAAATCCCGACCCTGCTGATGATTGCCATCATCATCCTGGTGGTGGTGAAGCCGTTCTGATTAATGCGGAAGCAGTCCCGCTGTCCGCAGAACCGGTCCCTTATGATCCGGGTTATCAATATGACGCGCCACGGCCGCCGCAGCATTCAGGGAAAAATGAAGGACGCCAAGTTTTTGTATGGCATGAATGCTGCTGACAATTGCTTCATCGGCCGAGCCATACATGTCCATCGGGGTAAAATGCAGCAGGAACTCGATCGCCTGCGCCTCCGTACTCTGCACCGTACTTCGTGCCCGGGCGTGTGCTATTGCCTGTTGCTTAAGATCGGCAATCTGGTCGCGGGCCGTCCAGTCATTATAGCTGGTGTTCGGGATGAGCTTACGCCCATCATCCAGACAGCTATAGCCATTATCCAGCATAAAATTATATGCCAGATCAATCATGTCTGTCGGTGTCCGGGTCTCAAGTATATATTCCGGACATAAAATTCCGTCCCGGGTGATGATGATGTCAAACTCATCATCCAGATTATTTCCCGCCTTGGAATCGCGTGTGCGTACCGCTGAGGCCTGCATACTGTCGCAAAATTTCTGAAGGGCGTCATTGGATGCAATGTCAGGCATGCCGGAAAGTTTTTCTTTTTCGGCATCATAAGCCATGGGCCAGAAATGTACGGAGAATTTCCCGGTTTTCTGGTTATAACGGCTCTCCACTGTCACAATATCATGCACAAAATCCGTCCATTTATGAAACAGGTTGCCGAATATATTGGCGGCCATGTCCTCCAAAAGACAAATTTGCTGTTTCCGTGCCGACGTCAGTTTATGTTCAGCCTGTGCTGGCTCGGAGGAAGGCGGAGCTACTTTGGCGAAGCTTTGTTTACTCATTTTAGTTTATCCCTGCTATTACTTATGGTAAAATAAGGGGTAAGACACGGTTTTTGCAAGAAATATTTGACAAGAGGTGGGGAGCATTATATAAATGCACCTGTCCAATACGTTTTTCCCAAAAAATTGAACTATCTGATGGTGAAACCATCGCCGCGGGAAAGATGTATAAGCCGGGAGTTAAGCTCCCTATCATAAACGGACTCCCAGATTTTCTTATGAGCACATTTAACGCCAACACAACGCCCGAGAAAAATCCCCAAGCCGCTTAGCGCTTAACGAAATTCCCCCAACCAAGAGAATGACATGAATTTACAGGACTTAAAAACGCGGTCCCCATCCGAGCTTCTGGCCTTTGCCGAGGAACTGGAAATCGAAAACTGCGGCACGATGCGTAAGCAGGATATGATGTTCGCCGTGCTGAAACGCCTTGCCGAACAGAACGTGCCGATTTCCGGTGCGGGTGTTCTTGAAGTATTGCAGGACGGCTTCGGCTTCCTCCGCTCCCCTGAAGAAAATTACCTCCCGGGTCCGGATGATATTTATATCTCCCCGTCCCAGGTTCGTCGCTTTGGCATGCGTACCGGCGATATTATCGAAGGCGAAATCCGCGCCCCGAAAGAATCCGAGCGTTATTTCGCCCTGTTGAAAGTCGATACCATTAACGGCGAACTGCCGGAAAAACTGCGTCACCGCATCAACTTCGACAACTTGACCCCGCTGTATCCGGAACGCAAAATCAACCTGGAACTCCCGGATCCGACCAAGAAAAACAACACCCAGCGCGTCATCGAACTGACATCGCCGCTCGGTTTCGGCCAGCGTGCGCTGATCGTTGCGCCGCCACGTGTCGGTAAGACCGTGATGCTGCAGGATATCGCGCATTCCATCGCGACCAACCATCCGGATGCCTATCTCATCGTTCTGCTGATCGACGAACGCCCCGAGGAAGTGACCGATATGGCGCGTTCCGTGCGTGGTGAAGTCGTATCATCCACCTTTGACGAACCCGCCGCCCGTCACGTACAGGTCGCGGAAATGGTCATGGAAAAAGCCAAGCGCCTGGTTGAACATAAACGTGACGTAATCATCCTGCTCGACTCCATTACCCGTCTGGCCCGTGCGTATAACACTGTCGTGCCATCATCCGGGAAAGTATTGACCGGTGGTGTGGACGCCAACGCCCTGCAACGCCCGAAACGCTTCTTCGGGGCCGCGCGTAACATCGAACAGGGTGGTTCGCTGACTATTATCGCGACCGCGCTGATTGATACGGGCTCGCGTATGGACGAGGTGATCTTCGAAGAATTCAAAGGAACGGGTAACTCGGAAATCGTGCTCGACCGCAAGATCGCCGACAAGCGCGTCTTCCCGGCCATCGATATTCAGAAATCCGGTACCCGGAAAGAAGAATTGCTGGTCGACAAGCAGACCCTGCAGAAGATGTGGCTCCTGCGCCGTATCCTCAACCCGATGGGGACAGTGGACGCCGTGGAATTCCTGCTCGACAAGCTCAAGGATACCAAGTCCAACGACGATTTCTTCCAGTCGATGAACCAGTAATAACTAATTCATATTGCCTCCCTCTCCCTGCTCATTGCATTCGCTTTCCCTCTCCCTGAGGGAGAGGGATTAAGGGAGAGGGGATTAAAAAAAATGAGAATAAAATGTCCCTTACAGACAATCTCACCCTTATTCACCAGAATATCGAAAAATCCTGCTCCCTGTCACACCGCCCATCCGGTGATGTGACCCTGATTGCTGTTTCAAAAATGCAGGATGAGGGCAAAATAGATGCGGCTTTGGCGCTGGGATTGCGCGTTTTCGGTGAAAACCGCGTACAGGAAGCAGAAAAACACTGGTCCGAACGCAAAAAACACCATCCTGACCTGCAATTACATTTGATTGGCCCCCTCCAGACCAATAAAGCGGGTGATGCCGTCGCTCTTTTCGATGTGATTGAAACAATCGACCGTCCCGATATCGCCGATGCGCTGGCCAAAGAATGCCAGAAGCAGGGTAAGAACCCGCTTTGTTTTATTCAGGTCAATACGGGAAATGAACCACAGAAAGCGGGGGTCAACCTGACTGATTTACCTGCCCTTATCCAGCATTGCCGCGACGTACGCCTGAATGTACAGGGGTTGATGTGTATCCCACCAGTCGGCGAACCCCCGGCCTTTCACTTCGCGTTGCTGAAGAAACTGGCCGTACGTCACCAGTTGCCACTCCTCAGTATGGGTATGTCGGGGGATTATGAGCGTGCCATCGAACTCGGTGCCACCCATGTTCGTATTGGTACGGCGTTATTTGGTGAGCGCATCGCTTAGTCCCTGAAAGTTATTTGGGGCAGTGTATTATAAAGCCAGCTTTCTTGAGTTTATCAATCTCAGCTGCAACCATATCAGGGTTCCATGGCACGCTGGTCGTTATCGCGCCATTTTTATTGGCCTCGCCTGATTTTGCTTCTAATGCCATATAAGTTGCGACAGAGGTTGCGGCAGCCATAAAAATTGGGACGGCAAGGCCAATTGCGCCACCCCGCCCCCGAACCATTCCTATCACAATGGGTTTTTTAGCCCCATAAGCATAGGCATTGTATGCAAGGGGCAACATGGCAGAAGCTGTGGCAGAAAGAAAACTCACCGCAAGAGTGCCAGAGGAGACTGTAGCCAAGGCAATTCCACCCCCAACTGCGCCAATTCCTGAGATAGCTAAGCCTGACTGAAGCATTCCGCCCCGAAAATTGGCTTGGGGATCGAAACTAACTGCTGGCAAAAGGTCTCTTAGTCTCAAATTGTCATTCATGGTTTAATCCTTTTAGTTTTTCCTGCTGCATCATTCGGATAACGAAATCCCGGCTGACTTCCTTGCGATTAATGGCTCCTTGAACTTCTTTTAATTGGTCCTTGGTAATGGCGCGGCAATCGGCTCCTTCCTCGCTCACATAGGGCCAAATATTGATTAACGGAATATATTGACCGCGTGTCTGCAGGGTACAGGACATGCTCTGCTCGTTCAGTTGGGGCAATGGGCTGTCGGAACAGGTAATTCCATTCGCATTCGTTTCTTCGGTGGTGGTGTTAAAGCGGCGCTGACGGTAAGTCTCACCAACTTTGCCTATACCGATAATCTGAGCTTTGCCATCACCCTTGGCGTAACAGGATGTAATGGTGTAATCGATATATATATCTGGAACAACCCAGGTATAGGCCAGCATTGTCGCTTCGGCGAAAGCAGCTACCAGAGTCCAGCCGGCATATTTGCTTATATCCATTCGATCTCCTCCATCTTCCCATGGTTTTTAACATAAGCCAGATTATTTGGCAAACTTGCCAATAGGCATGTCAGAAACAGCAGGGAAAATCCGAAAACTGCAAAACGAACTATTAACGAGCCCAGCAGACATTGCTGCAAAGCCGGGCGCTCACGCGCCGCGCATCACTTCCAGAAACTGGTTGACTTCACGCTTAATACCGCCAAAGGATTCCTGCACGCTGCGGGCAATTTCTTTGGTTGCCGCATCCTGCTCTTCCACGGCGGCGGCAATTCCCGCCTGCGCCGAACTGATCTGGGCAATTGTTTTGCTGATATGTTGAATGGCCGCCACGGCAACCGTAATTGAGTTTTGTATTTCCGCGACCTGTGTGCCAATCTGTTCGGTGGCGTTACCTGTCTGGGATGCCAGGTTTTTTACTTCTGCCGCCACCACGCTGAAGCCTTTCCCGGCTTCCCCGGCCCGGGCGGCTTCAATCGTGGCATTCAACGCCAGCAGGTTGGTCTGCTGCGCAATCTGGGTAATAAGCTCTACAACAGCGCCAATATTATGGCTGGTTTCCGATAGTTTCTGCATTTGGGAGGAAGTTTGTTCAGCCTCCCCGACAGCATCATTGGAAACAGACGACGATGTCGTCACCTGCCGCGATATTTCGGCAATTGAGAGGGAGAGCTCTTCCGCCGCTGCCGCCACGGTCTCAACTTCCATGGTGGCTGTAATGCTGGCCTGGAACTGGTCGGCTAATTCATTCATCATCTGCCTTTTTTCCAGGGCTGACCGCTCGGCTGCCTTTTGGGCATCTTCTTCCAGCCGTCTTTTCTCCAGCCCGTTTTCCCGGAATATATTCACCGACTGCGCCATATGGCCGATCTCATCGGAACGCTGCATATAGGGGACAGTCTGCTCCAGATTGCCATTTGCCAGCGACGTCATGACTGCTGAAAGTTTTTTCATGGGGTTAAGCGCCCGTATAAGCACCACCAATATGGCTGAGACGGCAACCAAAAACGCAAACCCCATCTGCGCAGCATAAAAAATCATGTTCTGCTGGGCTTCCCCCTTATCTTTCTTCAGAGCATCAACAATATAATTTCCGCTTACCTCCTGAATTTTATTAAGTGTGGCTATAGCCTGAGTTGCACGATCTACCCATTCCTTTGCCGTTACACTATATCCGGCACCGGCCTGGGCCTCTGTGTAAATTTTTTGCCGCATGTCTTCATAACTTCCAAAAAAATCCTGCTCGGCCGCTTTGACAAAAGGGGCCAGCAGGATTTTTTCTTCGTCATCCAGATATATGCTGATCAGTGCGCTATGGCCTTCCTCCACCTTGCCCCGATATTCCAGGAGTTGCTGAAGCTGTTTCGGGGAAATCGGCTCGTTGGAGGAAAGAATCCCGGCCAGCATCCCGCGCTCACGCCCCGCATACTCCGTCATCAGCCAGACGTTATGGCGCAAGAGCATGTCTTTACCGAGCCTGGAATCCAGCGCCAGGGATTGCGTGGCTATGTTAAGACGGAATTTTTGTGATTCAACAATAAGGCCCGAAGTCCCCGGCATCCATAAGCCCATTAAATCGGCATCACGGCTGGCTTTTTCTTCGGACAGATTGTTATCGGCACGTTGACGTAACGCGATTACTTTTTCATGCAAGGTCTGCACATTGGCAAGGGAATCCGTATTAAAGGACATCGATTTAATCTGAGTCAGGGCGGCATCAAATGCGGCATCTGACTCCCGGCGAAGCCCGTTTATTTTTGCCAATGTTTCCGGACTGGCCGCCTCCGCTGCGCCTAAGGCAGAATTGGTTACGCCACGCTCCAGAGCCCAAATATTTGCGGCCTTCAATAAATTGCTGATGGCTTCGTTGCTCGTAATAGCGCGGTTGGTCATCTGATACTGCGTATATGACTGCTTCAATAACTGTGCCTGCGACATCAGTAGCAGCACACTGATAAGCGATAACAGCAGTAACATAATACGTTTTATGGTCATTTTAACCTCGAGAAAAGGCAAGAAGGAAACAAAGGAAGGCACCAGGATATTATATTATACTAACAACCTAAGAAAAATTGTTATTATGAAATAATACCTAAACACTTTAGTATGGTATTGGGGGAGAGTTTCAATGTATTTTTATTGGAGTTGAACTCCCCCACTTTTTTCCCAAAATTGCGGAACGAACTATTAACTACGACAGGAGACGTTGCCGCAAGTCATCGGTCACGGTCGGGATATCGCCGCCGAACCAGGCGGCGAAGCCGGGCCGGGCCTGGTGCAACAGCATTCCGATCCCGGTCACAATGCGGCATTGCTGCGCCTGTGCCTGTTGCAGCAAATCGGTCATGAGCGGCGTATAAACAATATCATATACGACCGTGTCTTTCCCCTGCGCGCGCAGGCCAATCTCCAGCTTTGGCTGACCCGCCATGCCGAGGGCAGAGGTGTTAATCACCAACCCAACCCCCGCTATTGCTGCGCTTCTGTCTTCCCACGCAATCACTTTCCCGCCATACAGGCTGGCGAGGTCCTGCGCCTTATCCACCGTGCGGTTGGTGATGCGGATCTCCGGCACACCCTTATCCTTCAACGCCCACATAACCGCCCGCGCCGCACCGCCCGCACCAATCAACAGTGCCGGGGCCTGCGTCCAGTTAAAGTCAGGGATAGTTTCCTCCAGATTGCGGGTAAAACCAAAGGCATCGGTATTGTCCCCGTGCAGCCTGCCATCCCTTATCACCACTGTATTCACCGCGCCGATGGAGCGGGCGGCGTCACTCAGTGTATCACACAGAGGCATAATGGCCTGTTTATGTGGAATGGTCACATTGAAACCCGCAAAGCCCTGGTCTTTTAATTGCTGTACATGTTCAGCCAACTCCCCGGGCGCAATATCAATCGCCGTGTATGTCCCGTCAATACCGTAATGCTGCAGCCAGTATCCATGAATGCGCGGGGATTTACTGTGGCTGATGGGGTGCCCGATAACGCCTGCCTGTATCATAGTAACTCCTAACCTGTTATGCGCTGCGCCTGAAAGTCCTGCAGCAGAACCAGTATCTCGGCCGCCGTTTCCTCGACCGAGCGGCGGGTGACATCCAGAATGGGCCAGCCCTGCTGGCGGAAGAATTTCGTCGCCCAGCGCAATTCGTCCTCGACCTTCTCCGGGTCAGTATAATCATTGGGGAACATCGCCATCTGCCCCGCATCCATCTTCAGCCGCGTGGCCCGCAGCGTAATCAGCCGGTCGGCGGACTCTGTCAGCCCGACAAACAGCGGCTTGGTCAGTTTCAGTACCTCACCGGGGAAGGGGACGGGTGGTGTCAGGGGGATATTGGCCGCCCGGACACCATGCCGGGCCAGATAGACACAAGTTGGTGTCTTCGATGTCCGCGATACGCCCACCAGAATGACATCGGCCGTATCAATCCCGTTGACGCTCTGCCCGTCATCGAAATTCAGGGCAAAGTCGATGGCCTCCATCCGCTTGAAATACAAATCATCCATTTTGTGCTGAAGCCCCGGACGGTTCTGCGGGGCCTGCTGAAGTGTCTGGGAGAGGGTGTCAAGCAATGGGGCCATGATCGGGGTGCAGATTACCCCCAGCGCGCCGCAGGCTTCTTCCAGACGATGTATCAGGGCATGGTCGACCAAGGTGTAAAACACCGGACCATTATGCGCCTGTATAGCACTTATGGCTCTATCCAATTGGCTCTCGCTCCGGATTTGGGGCCAGAGTTTCTGGGTAATATCACCTGTATCAAACTGCGCCAGCGCGGCATCGACCAGGCTTTGCAGCGTGCCGCCAGTGGAATCCGATACCAGATGAACAGTCAGTTTTGTCATGAGATTCAATATCTTCCCTTGTGCATTCGCTGTGCGCCACAGCAATTTGTTCCAAATTTAATAAAACTTCCAGCTAAATTCGAAGCGAAAGTATTTGTCATAAGGTATGGGGTGTGGTGCAATGGAAGTATAAGCCGGTTAACGGCGCTGGAAAAAATAATCGCAATGACTGCGAAGTTTCGGGTGGGTAGAATGCAGAACAATATATATGGCGGCGTCATCGTTTCGCGCCGGACTTTCAAAGACCTCGTCCTTCTTTGGCTCACCATCGTGATGTTTACCTTCACGGCGGCGCTTCTTATGTCCACGGCGCGCGCCCATGCTGATATTATCCTGCCGATGCCGAAAGTCTCACGGACTATCGCACCCGCAGTCGTTCAAAATTTTATCGTTTCTCCTTCCCCGGTCCTGGTGGATGCCCGTTGCCAAAAGCTCTTAGACCCCTTACAGAGCGGCGATACGGTATTGAAAACCACTGGCGAACGGACCCGGCGCGCGGCCGGAAACTCTGCAACCAACGCTATTGAAGCCATACGTTCCTATCGCCATTGTGCCGGGGACGTGGCTCTGGAAAGTTCAAAATTGCTGCGGAAATGACCCCTTCTGCGCAAGACAGATTTTCTAGGTGAATGTTGCAAAACCGTCTGCCGACCCCCGCCCTATCCAGGCGGGGGCGGTGCTTTTCACGCCCCGCGTATACGGTTTACCAACTGCGCCACGTGTTCGGGTGGCGTGTCTTTGTCAATTCCATGCCCTAGATTGAAAATGTGGCGACGGCCTTTCATGACCTCAAGGATATGATCGACCTGAAGATCCAGCTCGCTACCGCCGGCGATAAGCGCCAAGGGGTCCATATTGCCCTGGATGGTGACATGGGGTGGCAGAACTGTGGCAGCCCACTCCAAGGACGTCTGTGCGTCCAGACTGAGAGCATCAATCCCTGTTCCGGCCACATAGGTGTGAAGGTTCGCTCCAATTCCTTTCGGGAAGCCGATAACCGGAATGTCTGGGCAAATTACCTTCAGGGTTTTCACGATCCGGGCCGTGGGTTCGATGATCCAATCTTGAAGTTTGGTTTCAGGTACCACCCCGGCCCAGCTGTCAAATATCTGGATAGCTTCCGCCCCGGCTCTGACCTGCTTAATCAGATAGGCCGCCACGGCTTCAACCAGCACATTCATCAGGGCGGCAAACTTCTCCGTCTGCCGAAGCGCATAAAGGCGCGTCTGCTGGAAATCGCGGCTGCCTTTCTGTTCAATCATGTAACAGGCCAATGTCCATGGCGCGCCGCTAAACCCAATTAGCGCGGTGTCAGTAAAGCCTTCCTGCTCCATGCCTGTGCGAATGCGGCTGACGGTTTCGTAAACGGGGGTCATGAATTCATGGAAGGCAGCTTCCCGGAAATTCAGATGGTCCGGAAGCTGTCCCAGCACCGGGCCATGATTGGCCGCAAAGCTGACTGCCTGGCCTAATGCCTGCGGGACGGTCAGTATGTCCGAAAAGAGGATAGCGGCATCAAAGCCGTATCGGCGGAGCGGTTGCAATGTCACTTCCGTTGCCAGTTCCGGGTTATAAACCAGGTCAAGAAATTCACCTGCCTGTGCCCGGACAGCCTTGTATTCCGGCAGATAGCGTCCTGCCTGACGCATCAGCCAGACAGGGGGAACAGGGTCAATATGACCGTGCAGGACATTCAGAAATTTCTTAACCATGGGCGGAGTGAACCAGAAACTCCTCTATAAAAAAAGATATATTTTAAAAGGATGTAGTAAGTAGTAGGGGGCCTGAATCATGGGGATAAAACTTATCCGCTTCTTATCCACATGCGCTACGGATAGTTCAGGACAGTGACTGCTTTGATGGTCAGGATTTTTGTCCCCGTTCTGATAAGAAAACCGGTTTGTGTTATACGCCTTGTAAAAATAGTTCCGTGAGCCATAGAAAAATTGTGGGCGAATTGACCCACGGGGTTATTCCTGATATTCCATTCATGTTTTCCACAGACTTAACCTGACTGGGGTGTAGCGAAATGTTTCAGGATTCATACGTTAAGCTTAATGAAGCCGAAACGCTGAGCTTGATTGAACGAACCGGGCCTATATTTGACGGGATTGGTTTCAGCCCGGATCAAACTTTGGTTATGGCCCGTGATCTATCCTTTTATCCCGGATACCGTTTTTATGATATGGCGGATCATACGCATATGCCGCCAGCACGCCGCTTTGTTTTAAATAAAGATGATGATTTTATTGTCATTGATTTTACTAATGTGCCTCTTTACGCCCTGAACCAGCGTTGTCCGGTAATCATTAGCCGTGACACAGTGGCCGATTATGTGCGGTTTTTCTTCCAATTCGTGCGCGGCCGTCACGGGCGTTTCCTGATTGTCGAGTCTGTTGATGATATTGCCTGGCGTGATGAACCACCGCCAGCTGCCCGGCGGTCAATTGGCAAAATGATTAACCCCTTGATGCTGCTGCCATCGGATAATGCGGGTGGGTCCTATCACCTACAGGCGCAGATGGTTTTCAAGGATTCCCTTTTTCAGGCCGATATAACCGTCACGCCCGAAGGGCACGTCAGCCTTTTCAATGAAAAGCTGCTTATCGAAGATTTGCCTGTCCTTGACGATACTTTTGGCCAATAGACGTTAACTTATTAATTTCATTCAGGAATATCTCTTGACTCGGCTAAGGGTTGGGAGAAGAATACGGGGATTAAGCAAGCCATTGGGGGAGAAAATGACCCGTTCTGAACTGATACAGAATTTATCGGAGCGTAACCCGCATCTTTATCTGCGCGATATCGAGAAAGTCGTCGACGCTTTCTTTAATGGTATTACCGAAGCCTTGGTGCAAGGGGACCGAGTTGAGTTGCGTGGATATGGTACTTTCTCAGTCAAGGAACGTGCCGCTCGTACCGGTCGTAATCCCCGTACCGGCCAGTCGGTCAAGGTTGAGGCGAAGCGCCTCCCGTTTTTCAAGACGGGCAAGGAACTGCGTGAATTGCTGAATGCAGACGGAGAGGCCGAATAATTCAGGATAGGCAATGTCAGTTTTTATAAAATATCTGGTGACATTTTTTTTTATAACGCTGATGTTCTGGGTAGCGTTACTAAATCGAGTAGATGTCAGTTTTTCCTTATTTCCGTTTTTTGAATCCCAGAGTATTCCTTTTTCCATTTTGTTCGTGGCGGCGGTTTTTGTCGGCTTTATCTGGGGTGGCCTGATCGTATGGTTGAATAATGCTGATTTGCGCCAGGGATTTCGCCGGCTACGCTATAAATTGAAACGGATGGAAAAAGCCCCTGCCACCAAGAATATAATGCCCTCATGACTCGAATTTTTTGTGCAATTGATACAGATAACCTGGATGCAGCAATAGATTTATCGAAGCAGGTAAGTCTGGCGGGTTGCGGCATAAAACTGGGCCTTGAATTTTTTGTGAGTCATGGTCCCTCCGGTGTTCGATCCATTCAAAAAGCCTGCCCTGATATCCCTGTTTTTCTGGATTTGAAATTTCATGATATCCCTAATACCGTGTCGGGGGCTTTGAAAGCTGCGGTTCATCTGGGCATTGCCTATACCAATGTTCATGCGGCGGGGGGGCTCGATATGCTGCGTCTGGCGCAGGAGACGGTGCAAAATGAAGCGCAGCGACTTGGCTATGCTGCACCCAAATTACTGGCGGTCACGGTTTTAACTTCGTTGAACGACGAGAATTTATCCCGGGTGGGTCAGCAGGGGCCAGTCAAAGACCAGGTTATCCGATTAGGAACCCTGACGCGCGACTGTGGTTTGGCTGGGGTTGTTTGTTCAGCCCAGGAAATACAGGATTTGCGCACAGCGCTTGGCAATGATTTTGTGCTGATGGTACCGGGAATACGTCCCGCCGGGGCAGAGACTGGCGATCAAAAGCGTATCATGACGCCGGAGCAGGCAATAAAACTGGGTGCAACACATCTTGTTATTGGACGTCCGATTACAGGGGCGTCTGACCCCAAGGCAGCCGCTTGCAGCATAATGGAATCTATTACATCCTTATGAACAGATAGCCGGAATTTAATGGGCGACAACAATGCCGTATTCCGTAGCAATTTCTTTGAGACCGTTTTCCAACATCCGCCCCGTTCCTTCAAAGAACCAGTTCGGGCCGGATCGTTCTAAAAACCCCACAACCACACCGGTTGCATTCGGACTCTCTTGAAATTCTTTATCCAGATGAAAGCGCATTAATTCAATCCCGGTTTCATCATTGATAATTCGCAGGAAGCAATTGCGGACGCTTTGGAAATTCTGCCGTTTCACCGCAGCATCATAAATAGAAATGACAAAAGGAATTTTGAGAACTTCAAAAGACAAACTCATAAGGTCAATTAGGATATTTTCATCATCCCCATCGCCGGCGCCAGTTCGGTTGTCACCCATATGTTCAACAGCCCCATCCGCG
>CAMLMM010000047.1 GCA_946481105.1 uncultured Alphaproteobacteria bacterium | reverse complement strand
GAATGTACACACCCTCTATTACCGCCGTTTGTCCGGAGCACCGTAAGGTCTCCGGACCTTTTTTTCGGCGATTTTATCCTGCTGCAATTTGTGGATAATGCGCTCCACCGCATTGGTTTTATTTGCTTTTTAATATGCAAGCAGGCATAAAAACTCCATTCCCTTATGGCAAAATTATTTGGAGCAAGTTGATGTCTGAAAAGAAGAAACCTTCTATTCTGTTCCCGCTCATTCTTATTGGCGGCGTTGTCCTGGCGCTTGGTGCTTACACCGTGCTTTTGAAAGCGCGCCCCCCGCAACAGGCCGAAGAAAAGGCCCCTTCGATTGCCACCCAGGCACCTGATGAAAACACGCCGGTATCAACCATGCCTACCCCGCCAACCATGGCCGAGCAAAACGCCAAGGTTGTTGAAACCAAGGTTCTAACATTACCCGCTCCCACACCTCAAATCCCTGTCACTACATCCACCGACCCAAAAGTCGAAGAAATGATGGGTGTCCGCAAAGTCGGCAGCGATAACGCTCCTATCAAGATAGTCGAATACGCATCATTGACCTGCGGCCACTGCGCGTCCTTCCACCAGAATGATTTTCCCCGCCTGAAAGCTGAATATATCGACACAGGCAAAGTCCAATTTATTTTCAAGGAATTCCCATTGAACCAGCCTGCAGTTGACGCATCCAAACTGCTGCGCTGCCTTCCGGTGGAACGTTATGAATCTTTCATGACCCTGCTGTTCAATGAACAGGCAAAATGGGCTTATGCCAGTGATTATCTCACCCCGCTTAAACAAAATGCCAAACTGGCAGGCCTGTCAGATGCGGAAGCCGATTCCTGCCTGAAAAACACAGAACTGCAAAACCGTATCGTTGGCGACATGAAAGCCGGCAGTGAAAAGTATAAAATCCAGTCCACCCCAACCTTCATCCTGAATGATGGTTTGAAAACCATTGTCGGCCACCAGCCCTATGGTTTCTTTAAAGAAACGCTGGATACGCTGCTGGGCAGCCCTGCAGTACCAAGTGATGCAACAGAAACCAGCCCTTCTGCTGCACCTGTTCCATCACTTGCGCCCGCACCTGAACCACAGCCTGCAGCTCCAGCATTAGAAACCAAATAATTCTGTACGATAGAAAAGGTTCGTAACGTAATGTCGAATTTCTCCCGCCTGCGTCTTCATGGTTTCAAATCATTTGTTGAAAAATCAGACCTGGACATTGGGCCGGGCCTGACCGGGATTGTCGGCCCGAATGGTTGCGGCAAATCAAACCTCGTCGAAGCCCTGTCATGGGTTATGGGTGAAACATCAGCCAAACGTCTGCGCGGCAATGGCATGGAGGATGTCATTTTTAATGGCACATCCAACCGGCCTGCGCGCAACCAAGCAGAAGTGTCTGTTGTTCTTGACAACACGTCGCGTACCGCTCCCGCCCTGTTTAACAATACAGACGAAATCGAAGTTGTCCGCCGTATCGAACGCGATATGGGGTCCAGCTATTACGTCAACGGCAAATCCGTCCGTGCCCGTGATGTGCAAATGTTATTTGCCGATATGGCCATCGGCGCGCAATCTGCCGCCATCGTCTCACAAGGCCGTATTGCAGCCATCATCAACGCAAAGCCCGCCGAACGCCGTCAAGTACTTGAAGAAGCCGCTGGCGTATCAGGACTGTATGTCCGCCGTCACGAAGCCGAACTGCGCCTGAAGGCCGCTGATGCAAATCTGGCCCGCCTGCAGGATGTTATCGCTGGGATGGAGACGCAACTCGATTCCCTAAAACGTCAAAGCCGTCAGGCCACGCGCTATAAAAACATTAGCGCCGATATCAAGGAACTGGAAACCCGCCTCGCCCTAGCTGAATGGATGGCGACACAGGCCGCAAAAATGGAAGCTGAACAGGAATTCCATTCATCCGAGTCGATTGTTGCCGAACAAATGGCGACCGTTGCGCAATTGAACCGCATCCAGATTGAGCAATCCGAAGCGCTGCCGCCCCTGCGTGAGAAGCAGGCAGAAACCTCTGCTGCCTGGCAGGCGCAAAGCTTTGAATTGCGCCGTCTTGATGATGAAGAACAACGCCTGAATGCACAGATCGAAGAAGCAAAGTCCACTCTGTCGCAGATTATCATCGACCGCGAACATGAAGAACAGACAACGGCAGAAAATGCACGGACGCTTGAAAAAATTGAAGCAGAAGAAGCCGAGCTGAAATCGCAGGAAAATGCAGCCGATGAAATCACACGCCTGACCAACGAACGCGGCGAGCGCGAGCTGGAAGTTTTCCGCGTACAAGAAAATTATCAGGCAACACTGGAAAAAGCCGCCAGCCTGAAAGCCACGCGCAACACGCTGCAAAACCAGTTGGCTCAGGACGAAAACCGCCTGAACTCGCTGAAGTCACGCTACGAAAATCTGAAAGCGCAGATTGAACAGAAGCGTGCGCAGCAGGATGCCGCCAGCCCAGTCGACGGGTTAGGTGCTGAAATTGCTGCCATGGAAGCAGACCTGACCACAAAACGCGCGGATGAACAATCTGCTCGTGAAGCGGTTGAACAGGCCCAGCAGAAACTGGAAGAAGCCCGCAGTACACAGCAATCCGCCCGTGAACTTCTGTCAAAAATTAATTCAGAAGTTCACGCGCTCGAAAGCGTATTAAAATCGGAATCACAACAAGGCTTCCGCCCTGTGCTTGAGGACATTAAGGCTGATGAAGGTTTTGAAGCAGCCCTCTCCAAGGCGCTTGGCGATACCATCATGGCATCGACCGAAGCTGGCGCCCCGGTTATCTGGGCTGGCCAGCATGCGGCCACTCCGGCTCCTGACCTGCCGTCTGGCGTTACCGCCCTGCTGCCACATATTAAGGCACCGGACGCCGTTAAATATGCCCTGTCATTCATTGGTTACGTGGAAGACGACGCGACCGGTGATGCCAAAGCAACTGAACTCAAACCAGGTCAATCCATCGTATCACGCGATGGCGCTTACTGGCGTTGGGACGGCTTGCAGATCCGCGCAAAAGCGATGGACCGCAACGCCATCCGCCTGAAAAACAAAAACCGTCTGGCTGAACTGCAATCAACCCTGCCAGCTACACAAGGGGCGTTTGACCGTGCGCAATCTGAATTGACTGCCGCTCAGGAAGCTTTGAACGCTGCCCGTCAGACCGCGCAATCACTGGAACAGGAAGTGCGCCAGATTGATCGTACCCTGACCGCTAAGCGTGCCGACCTGCAACGCGCCATTGAAAAGCGCGCCGGCATGGATTCGGAAATTGCCAAACTGGAAGAAGGTTTTGCCCTGGCGCAGGAAGACATCACTCGCCTTGAAGAAGCCGTTGGAACGCACCGCGTTTCCATGCAGTCATTCGACGATGCCGCACTCGAACAGCAAAACATGGAAGTGGAGCAGCGCAAGATCGCTCTGCTCGCCGCTCAGGCTGCCCTGAGTGAAGCATCCGCCACATTGGAAATATTCCAGCAGGATATCAGCCGCCGCGAAGCGCGTCTGCGTGCCATCGGCGACGAACGCGTCAACCTGACTAACCGTAGCATCCGCGCCAAAGACCGCCTGCGTCAGCTGGATGAACGTGAAGAAATCATGAAAGCAAAGCTGGCCGAAGTCGAAAGCCGCCCGGAAGAAATTACCGCGCAACGCCTCAATCTGCTTGATAACCTCAAGTCGATGGAAAACGCCCGCAATGATGCGGCGGATGCGCTCGCCCAGGCCGAGCGTGACTTGGCAGAAACGACATCCGGTTTAAAAGTGGCCGAAAACGCTCTGATGGATACGCGCGAGCGCCGCGCCAAGGCACAGGCAATGATGGAATCCACCTCCGGTTCCATCGAAATCATCCGCCAGTCGATTGAAGACAATTTTGCGATGTCCCCGGACCAGCTCTGGGCGCAATCTGAAATGACGAACGAAAAACTGACATCCGAACCAATCGACAAAGTGCGTGGCAAACGTGACCGCCTGATCCGTGAACGCGATGGCATGGGCCCGGTCAACCTCCGTGCGGATGTTGAATCGCAGGAAGTCGAACAACAACTCGGTAAACTTGGCCAGGAACGTAATGACCTGACACAGGCGATCGAAGAACTGCGCGGCGGCATTCACAAGCTGAACAAAGAAGCGCGTGAACGTCTGCAGCAGGCTTTCGATACCGTCAACGAACATTTCAAAACTTTATTCACCCGCCTCTTTGGCGGTGGCTCGGCGCATCTGGCGTTTGTTGACTCCGATGACCCACTGGAAGCTTCGCTGGAAATTTATGCGCAGCCGCCGGGAAAAACATTGCAATCTCTATCGCTGCTCTCAGGTGGTGAAAAGACGCTGGCTTCGACCGCGCTGATTTTCGCAATGTTCCTGACCAACCCGGCCCCGATCTGCGTCCTTGACGAGATTGACGCGCCGCTGGATGACGCGAACGTCGACCGTGTCTGCACGATGCTTGAGGAAATCGTTCAGAAATCCAGAACCCGCTTCTTAATCATTACCCACCATCGCCTGACGATGGCGCGTATGGACCGCCTGTATGGGGTAACGATGTCTGAGCGTGGCGTGTCGCAGCTGGTATCGGTTGACCTGCAGGGCAAACTAGACTTCCTGGAAGCCGCGGAATAGCGAATGTTATATTTATGTCAATTTGAATGTATCATTGCAACTTTGACGTAAAACGCTAGATTAGCGGCCATGACAGACCCGAATGACCTTCAAACCCGCATCCAGACCCTGAAAAACGAGGTAACGCCCGAATCGCCCCCACCTAACACGTCAGATGATAAAGGTGACCTGGGCCGTGCGTATGAACTTATCGCGACACCTATTGTCTGTGGCGCCATCGGCGTGGGGATAGACAAGCTGTTTTCGACTGGGCCGGTATTCTTCATAAGTCTGGCTGTTTTAGGGGTTTTGGCGGCTTTCTGGAGCATTTATAAAAGCTCGCAAAATATTGTGACGCCGCTTGATTCAAAACGGTTGCAACAGGACAAAAAAACCGCTATGAAGGCGGCGATTTCAGAGCAAAATTCTGAGAACTGAACAGACCTGACCAAAGAGGTACATTTTGGCCGATCCGATGCATCAGTTTATCATTACACCCATCGTCCCGTTGACGGTTGGTGGCATTGATATCTCCTTTACCAATTCTGCACTGTGGATGCTCATTGGCGCGGTATTATCCGTTGTCCTGCTGGGTGTGTCCGCCGCGCAGAAGTCGATGGTGCCTGGACGCCTCCAGATGGTGGGCGAGAGTATCTATGGCTTTGTTGGAGACCTGATTTCCGACAATATCGGCGGGAATGCCAAACAATATTTCCCGCTGGTATTCACCATGTTCATGATGGTGCTGGTCGGCAACATGCTCGGCATGGTTCCTTACTCCTTTACCTATACCAGCCATCTGGCGGTTACCGCATCCCTCGCACTGATGGTGTTTTTCACCGTGCTGATTATGGGCATCGCGCGTCATGGCACACATTTCTTCAGCCTGTTTGTCCCGCCGGGCGTTCCGCTGTGGCTTATCTGGCTGGTTATCCTGATCGAAATCGTTTCGTTCATCAGCCGTCCAATCACCCTGTCCGTGCGTTTGTTCGCCAACATGGTGGCTGGTCACGTTCTGATGAAAGTTATTGCCGGCTTCGCCATCATGTTCGCCTCTGTCGGCGGCATTGCCTGGCTTGGCACACTCCTGCCCGTGGCTTTTAATATCGTCATGGTCGGCTTTGAATTCTTCATCGCCTTTATCCAGGCGTATGTGTTTGCGGTTCTGACCTGTATCTATCTGAAGGATACAGTCGAAATCGACCACTAAGATGAAGAATAGGAATTTAAACTAATTAACCTAAACCTAACTAAACAAAGGACTAAAAAATGGAACTCGAAGCTGTAAAACTCCTGGCTGGCGCTATCGCTCTTCTGCCACTCGCCGGTATCGGTCTGGGTCTTGGCAAAATTTTTGCTGCTTACAACGAAGCTATTGGCCGTAACCCAGGCGCAGCTGACCTGCTGAACAAAAAATTCATGTTCACCTTCGCTGTGACCGAAGCTCTCGGGATTTTCGCTCTGCTGATCTCGTTCTATCTGGTTTTCGCCTAGAACTTAACGACACGAAGACGGGCACGCCGATGACTTTTGCGACCAAAGCAGCTTTGCCATTTATGGCAGTTTCCTCCCTCCTCCTGACGGGCATCGCCCGCGCAGAAGAAGTCGTGCAGGAAATTGTTACCGAAGTTGCCGCTACGCCGGAAGTTGCTGAACATGCGGAAGCGCATGCCAGCGGCGGCCTGCCCCAGTTCGATCCATCGTCCTGGCCCAGCCAGATTTTCTGGCTGGCCGTATTTTTCGTTATTCTGTACACGATTTACGCGCGGGCCATTCTGCCTTCCATCGGCGGCACTATTACCCGTCGCGCCGATTATGTACAGAATCAATTAAAGGCTGCCGAGGAATTATCCAAACAGGCTGATAGTTTGCGCGCCGAAGTTGAAGCTGGCCTGAAAGAAGCCGGCCAGACTGCTGCCGCTGCATTACAGACGGCTGAATCCACCGCGCAAGCCAATATGGCGACCGCTCTGGGCAACTTCCGCGCCCGTTTTGAAACGACGGTTGAACAGACCGAAGCCAAAATCATTGCCGCGAAGTCTGAAGCAATGGGCGAAATGGAAAAAATCGCCGCGAATCTTGCCGCTCAGGCCGCTGCGAAAATCGCTGATATTCCAGCCAATGAATCTCAGGCTGAAGATGTTGTGCGCAACCTCGCACGGAAAGCCGCATAAAGGAAACTAACCATGCAGGAAATGCTTCTCCACGATCCGACACTCTGGCTGGTTTTCTCGTTCGGCATATTTATTGTGCTGGCGTTTATCCTTGGGCGCAAATCCGTAACCGGTATGCTCGATGAAAAAATCGCCAAAATCCAAGCGCAAATTTCTTCAGCTGAAATGTTAAAAACCGAAGCGGAAGCCTTGGTTGCCAATTATAAATCCAATCTGGCCAATGCTCAGACTGAAGTCGCCAATATCGTTTCTGCCGCTCAGCGTCAGGCTGATGACATTCGCGCACGTGCCGAGGCGCAACTGGCTGAAACCATGTCACGCCGTGAAACGATGCTGCAAACCCGCATCGAACAGATGGAGCGCGGCGCGATTGATGATATCCGCCGTTACGCCGCTGAACTGGCTGTATCTGCGACCACCGAAATCATCAA
The DNA here is from genome assembly GCA_946481105.1 of uncultured Alphaproteobacteria bacterium. The sequence continues at coordinate 7,504 of CAMLMM010000047.1, read as the reverse complement.
TCAAAAGATGACCGCGCAGAAAGCGCAATCACTGACCGATAAAAGCATCGGTAATATCAGCGAGATATTGAACTGACCGCCCTTTTTACGCCGCCACGTATACTGAATGCCACCAGATGGCGCGGACTGCGTGTTGGCCTCCTGGGCGGATCATTTAACCCGCCTCATGAAGGGCACATCCACGCCACGGAAATAGCCATGAAATATCTGGGGCTTGATGCTGTCTGGTGGCTGGTTAGCCCTGGCAACCCACTCAAATCCAAAGTCGGGCTGCCCAACCTTGAAATCCGCGCCCGCTGGTGTCAGGAACTTATCCAAAATCCCCGTATCGTCGTCAGTACCATCGAATCCGACCTTGGCACGATCCGTACCTTTGACACGGTGCTGGCCCTGCAGACCCATTTCCCGGAAACTGACTTTGTCTGGCTGTCCGGGACAGATATCGTTTATGAATTCAGAAAATGGCATAAATGGCGGGAATTGGCCAAAACCATCCCGTTTGCCTTTATCGGCCGGCCGACAAAATATGGCGTGGTAAGGAAAAATGCCTTCACCCAGATTGCCAGCCTGACCCATAAAAACCTGAATACTGGTGGATGCCCTCCCCTGAAAAAAGGGCTGATTTACTGGATATTCGGCGAATCTCTCAACCCCATGTCTTCGACCCTGCTGCGAAGCAAGGCAAAGGATATTTGCGATTCCTACCCAAAAGGCGTAAAATAAAAGTAGATGAAGATGAATCGTATTACGCCATCAAATCAAAAAGTTTTACAGAAGCATAACCAATCTGCTATACAACCCGCTGGGGCCTTTCTGCCTCACGCGGCTTGACTGTTGTGCAACCCCAACGAAAGGAGCAACAAAGCTTGGGCACGCATCCTACACAGGGAGAAAACTCTCCCGTAGAACTGAAAGACCTTATCGCCAAAGTACTGGATGAAAATAAGGCTGAAGAAATCGAAATTATCGACCTGATGGGTCAAACCTCCATCGCTGATTATATGATCATCGCAACTGGTAACTCGTCGCGCCAAGTTGCCGCGCTGGCAGGTAAAATTGAAGAAAAGCTGCAGAATACACCGAACGCCGTCCTGCGGACCGAGGGGTTGCCTGCTGCCGACTGGGTTGTTGTTGACTGCGGCGATGTGATTGTGCATCTGTTTCGCCCCGAAGTCCGGGCGTTCTACAGCATTGAAAAAATGTGGAAAATGGATATTCTGCCTTCATCATCCAAGGCCCCGTCACACGTACGCCTGTAAATCGCTGTCAAATCTTATTATGCGTTCAGCTCTTGGGGCTGACCGCATACTTTAGATATATGTCTTTTGCACTAGTGACTAATCACCTTCATATTTAGTAAAATAAAATGATGTTTATCGTATTCAAGAGATACTAACATTGCATAATGGCACTTAATCTCAAGCCGCTTCACATACTTGTTATCGAAGAAATGGCCCCGCTGCGCGAGCTAATCGTCAGCGTCCTTAAAACACAGGGTGTCGGAACTGTTACATTTTCTACAGATACCGAACGTGGCTTTGAAGCCTTTTGCCGTAATAAGCCTGACATCGTTATTGCCGACTGGAATATGCCCCTGGACAATGGGATGGAACTTGTCACAAGAATCAGGACATCTTCCCACTCACCCAATACGATGGCCCCCATCATCTTGATGACGGGGTTTGGCAGCGCTGAAAAAATTAATATGGCCCGGAACCATGGCGTTACCGAGATTGTGGTTAAGCCCTTTACAGCCAAAGACCTGAATAAGCGCATCATGCATATTATAAAATCACCCCGTGATTTTATAATAACTGACGCTTATAGAGGCCCGGACCGCCGCCGCCGTGAATGTGACGATTTTGAAGGCGATAACCGCCGCACAGGCTCCAAATCGGGCGTCCAGACCATCAAACCTAGCCCTGCCTTACAGGCAAAAGTCGGTATGGGTAATCTGGATGAAAAAGCTGCGCTGCTTGCGCAAAAAGTCCTCGATGACAACAAGGTCAATTTTGTTCCTTACGCGAATAACTTCCTAAAACAGCTGGACCAGGCAATTACCGCTGCCCGGAACGAAGCCCACCCTGGCCGCCGCGCCATTGAGAATGTCGTATCACCGGTTATGCAGATAAAAGCCAATTCCCGCATATTCAAATATGATCGCCTGGGTGATCTGGCTGCCGTCATGATGAACTTTCTGGAACATCTCAACGAACTTGATGCAGATTCTTTGGCCATTGTCAAAGCCCACCACACGACACTGAGCCATCTGGTTAATAATGAGATCAAAGGTAATGGTGGTGAAATTGGTGAAAACTTTCAGACCGAACTGGAAAACGCCTGTAACCGCTATATGATTAGTCGTAGCAAAATGCAGCAGGCGCGCCTGAAGGAAGCCGTGGAAGCCAGCGCATCCAGCTGATTTTACCATTCAATTCACAATCAGAATCATCTAGAACTGAAATATGTTCAAGATTGACCTGATCGCCGTCGGTAAAAATAAAAAAGGCCCCTTTTATGATCTGCAACAGGATTATATTGGCCGCTTGCGATCTTCGTTTTCGCTGATAGAAGTCGAAAGCAAATATACCGATCCAAAAACCCAGCAAGAACATGAGCAACGCCAGATACTCGATAAGCTCGATCCAAATTCATTCATTATTGTTCTGGATGAACGGGGCGATGGACTGCGCAGTCTCGATTTCGCCGAGACATTACGCAAGATACGCGACGCGGGCGAGGAAAAGTTCACTTTTCTTATCGGCGGAGCCGATGGCTTCACCGATGCCATACGCAGCAAAGCAAATATGCTCATGAGTTTTGGCCAGCAAACCTGGCCGCATATGATGGTGCGCGTCATGCTGCTGGAACAGATATACCGCGCGCAGCAGATTATCGCGGGCCATCCGTATCACCGTGAGGGTTAGATGCGCTTTTTTATCTTTCTCGCCATCCTTCTTTCTCTGTCTGCACCGTCCTTCGCTGAAACATCGCTTACAAAAAAATCAGCAGAGCTGGATAAGATTGAAGAAAAAATGGCGGCCGAAAAATCAAATCAGGAAAAGCTGAAGGCCGAACAGTCTAAGCTTGAAAAAGATATGAAAGGTATTAAAGGCAGCTTGATTTCAACAACCGCCAAGGTTCAAAAGCATGAAAATAATATGCGTGACCTTGAAAATCGCCTTGCCGAGGTGGGACAGCAGAAGGACGCACTGCGCACCAGTTTACTGAAAGACAAAAGAAAGCTGGCTGATCTTATCCTTGCTCTGGAACGTATACGCCGCCTTCCCCCTGAAACACTGGTTGCACGTCCTGACGCTCCCCTGGAAACCGCACAAGCCGTCACCGTCCTTTCCAGTCTGCTCCCAGAAATTAACCGCCGCGCCGATAAACTGAAACAAAATTTGGATAAATTACAAAGCCTGGAGGATCAGCTTAAAGCCGATCAGCTGGCCTTGCTGGATACGACCAAAAAACTGAAATCCGAACAGGGTCGCATGAACGACTTAATAAAAGAGCGGTCAAAATCCCTGGAGGAGACACGAAAAGCCGTATCCACCCAGGAAGCCAAAATTGCCAGCCTGGCCAGAGAAGCACGTAATTTCCGCGATCTGATTGAAGCCATTCAGAAGAAACAAACTGAAGAAGCCCGCCGGAAAAAAGCTGCGAAGCCAAGCCACAAAAAGTCTGATGGGGACGCTATAATGGATGCCAGCCTTCCTGCCCTGGGTACAGGTCAGCCACCGGTTTCAGGTATTATTAAAACTCGCTTCGGGCAAAATGATAGCATTGGGGCCAGAAGTCAGGGCATAACATTTCAATCCCGGCCTGGGGCCGTTGTTGTTGCCCCGCTGGGTGGGATTGTGCGGTACGCCGGAGAGTTCCGTAATTATGGGCAAATTGTTCTGCTTGAACACAAAAATAAATTTCACAGTCTGGTTGCAGGATTGGGAAAAATTGATACATTCGTAGGGCAACATATTGATGCGGGTGAACCTTTGGGCTCCCTGCCCGGAGATTCTGACCGTCTTTACTATGAACTCAGATATCAGGGTGATCCCGTCAACCCGTCGCAGAAATTTAAGAACTTAAACTGATTGCCTATCCAGCCTGGAGTAATGTATGTCCCCCACCCGTTTCCTTGCTTCCCTGCTCTTAACGACAGCTTTACTCCTGCCGCACCAGGTGTATGCACAGGACAAAACTCCCGCAGCAGATGAAAAAACATCTCAGGCCAAAAACGAAGCCGCGCAGACAGGCCAAATCAACGAAGATACATACCGCAATCTTGCCCTATTTGGCGAAGTATTTGAAACAGTCCGCGCCAAATATGTTGAACCGATTACCGACCAGCAATTGATTGAATACGCCATCAAAGGCATGCTTTCAAACCTCGACCCGCATTCCGAATATATGACGGCTAAAGATTTCGACGATATGAAAGTCCAGACCAAGGGCGAATTCGGCGGGCTGGGCATTGAAGTCACTATGCAAGAGGGTGTTGTCAAAGTCGTATCCCCCATTGACGGGACTCCTGCGTACAAAGCTGGTATTAAAGCCGGCGACCTGATAACGCATCTGGATAAAAAACCTGTCATGGGCATGACCTTGTCCGACGCAGTCGACCAGATGCGCGGTAAAGTCGGCAGTTCTATTGAACTGACCATACGCCGCGAAAATGTCAGTGAGCCAATTTTTGTTACGTTGAAGCGCGATATTATTAAAATCCAGTCAGTGCGTTCGCATATCGAAGGCGGTGATGTTGGATATATCCGCATTTCGTCTTTCAGCCAGAATACAGGTTCCGGCTTAAAGGACGCTTTTGAGAAAATCAAAAAAGAAAAAGGTGATAAAATCGTCGGCTATATTCTTGATCTGCGTAATAACCCCGGTGGATTGCTGGATCAAGCCATTGCCGTATCGGATGATTTCCTTGACCGTGGCGAAATTGTCTCGACACGCGGTCGCGACGCAGATGCCATTAAGCGCGATAATGCTCTGCCCGGCGACCTGGCAAACGGGCTCCCTGTCGTTGTCCTGATTAACGGTGGTTCGGCATCGGCATCGGAAATTGTATCCGGGGCTTTGCAGGATCATCGCCGCGCAGTGGTTATGGGGACAAAATCTTTTGGAAAAGGTTCAGTTCAAACGGTCATCCCCACGCCCGGTGGCGGAGCAATGCGCCTGACTACTGCACGTTACTTTACACCGTCAGGCCGTTCTATCCAGGCCAAAGGCATTGAGCCTGACATCATTGTTGAGCCAGCCAAGATTGAAAAGCTGAATGATCTGGATGTTCATGAAGCTGACCTGAAGGGCGCCATCAGCAATCCGGATGCAGCCAAACCGGATGCGAAGGTTGTCGTGCCTGAGAGCAGTCTGAAGCCACAGGATACCAAGCCACTTGACCCAGATGCTGAGATGGCCGGACGTGACTATCAAGTAGCGCGTGCGCTGGATCTGCTGCACGGGCTGGCCTTGATGAAGACCGAAAAATAGACGGATAATTCATGTTCAAAGCGCGGATAACAGGCCTGACTCAGAAACTGGATGATGTCCTGTCGGTACGCCTTTTCTTGCGCACAATGCTGGGCTTATCATCTGCGTTAGCAGCCGCTTTTGCTATTGGCAGCTTTACGCTTTCTCCCATGCCTTCCCCCGTCGAAAAATTGACCGGCAAAGTTATGGCTCAGGTCAGTCTGACAATGCCGGAAGCAGAGCCTGAAAAACTTCCCGTACCCACCAATTCCGGTCCGGAAATACCGGCTAATACACTGGAACCCCATGACCAGCCCCCCCCTACCGATCAGGCCGTAACCATTGAATCTGTTTTGGCCGAAGATGATAAGCCGCACTCAAACCCTACAGAAGATGCGTTGGCAGGATTATATGAAGTAACCCCGTATGGCTCATTGCCTGTCATTCGTGAAAGCGATGCCATGACACCGTTTAAGGCCTATCAGCCGGACTTTGTGCCTAAAAATAATTCCAAATTTTTTGTTGCATTGGTTATGGTTGATTTCGGCCTATCAGAAGCACTCACCAAAGACACGATTGTCAACTTACCATCCGCTATTTCATTTGTGGCCTCCCCCTATGGCAGCGCATTGCAGCCCAAAATTACCGGAGCGCGCAGTTATGGGCACGAAATCTGGATGGAACTGCCGATGCAGGGGAAAGATTTCGGCAAAGACGATCCCGGCCCTGTTACGCTTCTGGCAGGGCTCGTGAAGGCTCAGAATGAAACACGCATGAAAACCATCATGGGCAAGGCCACCGGCTATGTTGGGGCTGTTTCCATTGTCGCGCCGGATTTTTCTACGGCGCCCCAAGGCCTGGAAAATATCATGGCTATGCTCGCCAAACGTGGCTTAGGCTTCGCAGTCGCGGCCCCCGATGACGCCAGCCTTAAGCCATTAGCGCAGGCTGAGGCCATGCCCTTTGCCCAAAGCGATATGTGGCTTGATCATGCGACGGACAAACAGTCATTAACCGCTGCGCTGACTAAACTCGAATCTCTCGCTACAGGCCAGAAAGTGGCCGTTGCCTTCTTTCATCCATATCCAGCCCTGTTTGACCAGATACGCGAATGGAAGAAAACCTTGCCTGCCAAAGACATTGAGCTTGTTCCTCTATCCACAGCCATTCGGCTGAAATCTGCGCCGCAATGACCAGTAATCGTGATCTGCTTCCTTATCGCCCCTGCGTTGGTATCTGCCTAATGAATGCCGACAAGCATGTATTCGTCGGCCAGCGTATCGACAGCCCCGGCGCGTGGCAGATGCCGCAGGGCGGCGTCGATAATGAAGAGGATATTTCCCACGCCGCCTTCCGTGAACTTGCCGAAGAAACCGGCATCACCCAAGTTGAACTGCTGCGTATCGCCGAAGAAAAAATCCGCTATGACGTCCCGTATGAATTATCCGTCAAACATTGGGGTGGCCAATATCGCGGGCAGGAACAGACCTGGGTCGCGATGCGGTTCACGGGTAATGACGCAGATGTTCGGCTGGATGCGCATGAACCGCAGGAGTTCAGTCACTGGCAATGGGTGCCGCTGGCAAATACAGTTGACCTGATTGTCCCGTTTAAACGGGACACATACCGCAAGGTCGTATCCTTATTTGAAGATTTAGTCAGATAAGAAAAAGCCCCTGAAACAGGGGCTTTTAAGTTCACATTCTTATGGATTCAGCGGCGACCACGCCGGGTCGGAACCATCGCCCGGAGTCTTCAGCTTGCGTTCATTCCGGCCTGTCAGGTCGATGCTGTACAATGCCGCAGAGCGTCCGCCGGAGCCAGCCGATTCCTTAAAGTAAGACAGCACACGTCCGTTCGGTGCCCAGGTTGGTCCTTCGACGTGGAAAGCATTGGTAATCAAGCGCTCACCCGTGCCATCCGGACGCATAACGCCCAGATAAAACTGGCCTTTCAGCATTTTAACAAAGGCAATCAGGTCACCACGCGGGGACCAGACCGGCGACGCATAACGACCGTCACCGAA
>CAMLMM010000046.1 GCA_946481105.1 uncultured Alphaproteobacteria bacterium | reverse complement strand
CCGCCATTTAGTCAATACAATTACCCCGCAGAGATTCTTGAATTGAATAGATTATATCTCTATCCCCTTGAGTCTCAAAGAATTCGCAATCACGGATACCGAACTTAACGCCATCGCGGCGGCGGCAATCACCGGGCTAAGCATAAGGCCAAACATGGGATACAATAACCCTGCTGCCACTGGGATGCCGGCCGCATTGTATATAAACGCGAAGAATAAGTTCTGACGAATATTTCTCATGACAGATTCGGACAGCCCGCGGGCCTTTGCAATGCCCATCAAATCACCCTTGAGGAGAGTGATGCCTGCACTTTCCATGGCCACGTCAGTACCTGTCCCCATAGCGATGCCAATATCGGCTGCGGCCAGAGCAGGCGCATCATTGGTACCATCACCTGCCATGGCAACAATATGACCCTGCTCTTGGAGTTTCTTTACAATAAGACTTTTGTCCTCCGGTAAAACCTCTGCTTCCACCTCATTAATCTCAAGCTTGCGTGCGACCGCTTGCGCCGTGGTTTTATTATCACCCGTCAACATTACCACGCGGATTCCACCAGCACGCAGATCCTTTATTGCCTGGTAGGTGGTTTCCTTGATGGGGTCGGCAATGGCCAATAACCCTGCCGCTTTACCATCTACAGCGGCCAAAATAACTGTTGCGCCCTCCCGCCTTAGTTCATCGCCTTGCGTTTCAAGGGCCAAAACGTCAATATCCAGATCGCGCATCATCTTAATATTGCCAAGTGCGATTGCCTGTCCATTTACCCTGCCGATAACGCCCTTTCCCGTCGAAGAGTCGAATTCTTCGGCCTTGATGACTGGTAATCCTTTTTCTCTGGCTGCAACAACGATTGCATGCGCCAATGGATGTTCGCTCGACTGCTCAAGGGATGCGGCGCGGGATAGCAGATCATCCTCCGATATGCCCACGGCGATAATCCTTATCACTTTCGGCTTACCTTCCGTTAAGGTTCCCGTTTTATCAACGACCAAGGTATCTATCTTTTCCATGCGCTCCAGGGCCCCGGCATTTTTGATCAGGACTCCTGCCTGTGCGCCGCGCCCCACACCAACCATAATCGACATAGGCGTTGCCAGTCCGAGAGCACAAGGACATGCAATAATCAGAACGCTGACTGCGGCGATTAAACCATAACTTAGTGCTGGAGCTGGCCCAGCCATCGCCCATACGATAAATGCAAGTACGGCTACAACCATGACGACAGGAACAAACCATGCGGAAACCTGGTCAGCCAGGCGCTGAATAGGCGCGCGGCTACGTTGCGCTTCTGCCACCATCTGCACGATGCGGGAGAGCATTGTATCGCCGCCTATACGCTCTGCTTTCATAATAAAACCACCTGTCTGGTTCATGGTTCCGCCGATGACGGCATCTCCCTTCTCCTTCATGATGGCCATGGATTCGCCCGTTACCATCGACTCATCAACGGCACTTTTTCCCTCAACGATAATGCCGTCAATCGGCACCGATTCACCTGGACGAACACGCAAATGGTCGCCGACATGCACATGGTCCAACGGTACGTCTTCTTCATCTCCTCCTGCATTTAACCTCCGTGCCGTTTTAGGGGAGAGATTAAGGAGCGCGCGGATCGCGCCGCCCGTCTTTTCCCGTGCCCTAAGTTCCAGAACCTGCCCCAAAAGAACCAGAACGGTAATAACGGCTGCGGCCTCAAAGTAAACAGGGACAGATTCATCCATACGCCTGAAACCTTCAGGGAAGATTTGTGGTGCGAATGCCGCCACCATGCTGTAAAGCCATGCCACGCCCGTTCCAATCGCAATCAGTGTGAACATATTCAGATTTCGTGAGACGATAGATGCCCAACCACGCTCAAAGAATGGTTTTCCTGCCCATAACACAACCGGTGTAGCCAGTGCCATTTGGATCAAATTGGAAACCGACCCTGTCACAAAATGCAGGTTTGTTAAATGCGCCCCCATCTCCAGCGCAAAAACGGGTATTGTTAACGCAAGGCCTACCCAGAATCGTCGTGCCATATCCGCAAGCTCATGACTTGGCTCCTCTTCACCCGTCATCATTTCAGGTTCAAGCGCCATGCCGCAAATCGGACATGACCCAGGCCCAACCTGCCTGATTTGCGGATGCATCGGACAGATATATATTGAGGCTTTCTTCGCGCTTGTTGTTAACTCTTCGCTATTCTTAGGCTGATGGCCACAACAGGCATGATGAGCCACCATCGGGGATTGATCTCCTGTCGAATGATGGTGGCGCCCATGATCATGCTGTTGTGTCATTGATTTATTCCTTGTCGTTTGAATGTTTGTGCCCGTGACCATGCCCAAAAATATGCATCAATGGGCAAGCCAGCAAAAACAGATACGGTAATGCTACAGCAAGATGTTCCAAATGGCTTGTCAATAAATAATAACTTAGCCCGGCCAGCAAAAGAGTAAACACCACCCCTTTCCAGGATAAAAATTGTTCAACTAAGCCCTTTACCGGGCGTCCTTCATTGTGCGTCATGATTTTTTCCTCCTGCTGAATGATCATGTGTTTGTGGCGTATCTGATGGCTTGCTTTCCCGCATGTTAGCCTCAGTCTCAAAATAATAAACCTTGCCGTCTGCGGCGGCACCTATGACGGCGTCGGCCTTGTCAACTTCCCTGCCGCTCACCGGATCAATCGCCTTTCTTGCACCAGCATCCTTTTCAAGACGCTCTTTACACATCGGGCAACACCCATAATAAGTTTTTCCATCGACCTTGATTGCTATCTGCGGCTTGTCAAAGGCCACATTATTTATCATGCAGACATATTCCGCTTTCACAGGTTTAAGAGAGTCCGCTTGCGCCGTCACTGAAAACACAGATAAAGCCATGGCAAGTAATAGAAAAAGGCATTTCATTTTCAACATTCCCTATTTGAAATTGACTTCAACGAGTTTTAAGGCACCCTGAACCTTTTTTAGTTCGGCTAAAGACTTCTCTATGTTGCGGTCATGCGTTGCAATGTGAAAATCTGTTACTGTTTTTGTTAGCTGTTTGAGGGCACTGACTAATCTTGACTTTTGAACTTCCGTAGCCTGCGAAGGCTGGTTTTCGATGAATGAGGCCGCCTCCTCAATACGAACAGTAATTTCATGCAGCTTATCCATGGTTGTTCCATCATTAAACAGATCTGCCTGTTTCGACGTAATAGCATCACTCATAAATGTAACACCATCCTGAATCACCTTTAATGCACGGGCACCATCCGTTATCTGTCCAATCTGGTTATGCCCCGCTTCACTTCCATGCGCCTCACCTTCATGGGCATGGACAGGTACTGATACACCAAATGCCAAAAACATAGCCGTTATTAAAAGTAGTTTATTCATAGTTTATCTCCTCATCAGGTTTGGGGGGTTAGAGCAGTAGGAAGAAGCTTTTCGACGGGCTTTTTCCCAAATGCCCAGAAAATCAATGGGCGCACAGTCAGATCGAGCAACGTACTTGAGAACAAACCGCAAAAGATGACGACGGCAACTGGATGAAGCAGTTCCCGCCCTGGTTCATCCGACGCGATAATTAGCGGCACGAGAGCCAATGATGCCGTCAGCGCCGTCATCAACACAGGAATAATCCGCTCCGAAGTACCACGATAAATCATCTTCAAATCAAATTTTTCGCCTTCATGTTCCATCAAATGCATATAGTGCGCAATCATCATGATGCCATTCCGTGCGGCAATTCCCGTTAGCGTCACGAAACCAACCATAGTGGCGATTGAAAAAACGCCACCTGAAAGCCACACGCCAGTAACCGCGCCCACAAAGGCCAGAGGGATGGAAATCATGACCTGCAGGGCCAGATTTGCACTTTTGAAATGAGCAAACAATACAAGAAACACGCCTGCCAGCGAAAACAAACTTAAAGCCGCGATCATGCGCGATGCGCTAGCCTGGCTTTCAAACTGTCCTCCATAAGTCACAAAATAGCCCTGCGGCAGTTGTACCTTTTTGTTGATTGCGGCCTGAACGTTCTGCACCACTCCGACCAGGTCGCGTTCAGAGACATTAGCCTGAATCACAATGCGGCGCTGGGCATTTTCGCGATTGATAATATTCGGTCCTTGGGCTTGTTCGACACTGGCGATGGCCTGTAACGGAACAACATTGCCGTTTTTAGTATCCACGGGGATCTGCTTGATCGCCTCGATATCCTGTCGCGATTCATCAGTCAAGCGCATGGCGATATCATAGGTTCGCTGACCGTCCAGAACCTGCCCCATGACCTTACCCTGCATGGCAAGCTCCGCGTATTCCGCCGCCTCGCCGGGCAGAAGGCCATAATTTGCTGCCTTTTCACGGTCAAACAAAACATGCAGCTGCGGGATCAGCACCTGTTTCTCGACCGAGAGATCAACCACTCCCGGCACTTCCGCCATTACGGCGCGAATTTCTTCTGCCTTTGCACGCAAGACACCCAGGTCTTCCCCAAAAAGTTTGATTGCCATCTGGGCACGCACACCGCTCATCATATGGTCGATCCGGTGAGAAATCGGCTGGCCAATATTGACAGCAATACCTGGAATATCATCAAGACGGCTGCGAATATCCGCCAGAATGTCTGTACGTGACCGTTCAGATTCCTTTAACTCCACTTCAATCTCACTGGAATGCACGCCCTCGGCATGATCGTCACGCTCAGCCCGTCCCGTACGGCGACCTGTCTTGGTTGCCTCCGGCACCTCGCCTACCAGACTTTCGGCAATCGTACCGATACGGTTGGATTCTGCGAGACTGGTGCCTGGCGGCATAAGAATATTGATTGTAACCGAACCTTCGTTAAATTGTGGCAGAAATTCCTTGCCGAAGAACGGCACCATAGACAAAACACCCAAAGTCACGATGGCAACAAAAGTCAAAACTGTCTTTTGATGTGGAAAAATGAAGTTCAATACCGCTTTTTGTCCGGCCTTCACCTTGCGGATCAACCAGCCATCATGCGCGTCATCCATTCGCTTCATATTCGGCAACAAATAGGAACACAAAGCCGGTGTGAGAGTAAGCGAGACAAATAATGACGCGACAATCGACACAATATAAGCGACACCCAAGGGCAGAAAAATCTTACCCTCGATCCCGCCCATGGCGAAAAGCGGAATAAAGACCAGCACAACGATAATGGTGGCAAAAACGATAGAGTTTCGCACCTCGCTCGAAGCTTCAAAAATGACCTGCATCGGATTGCGTGGCCTTTCGGCATGACGATTTTCACGCAAGCGGCGAAATACGTTTTCAACATCAACGATGGCATCATCCACCAGTTCTCCGATCGCCACAGCTAAACCACCCAATGTCATGGTATTAATACTCATGCCGAAGAATTTAAAGACAATGGCCGTCAATACAAAGGACAGCGGAATGGCCGTTAGCGTGATGAATGTTGTCCGGAAATTAAGGAGAAACAGAAACAGCACGATTGCCACAAGAACAGCTCCGTCACGCAAGGCGTCTTCGACATTCTTAACCGCGCGCTCGATAAAACTCGCCTGCTTGAATATATCCTTATGTATCGCCACCCCTTCCGGCAGCGTTTTCTGGATATTATCCAGCTCAGCTTCGATTTTCCGGGTTAGCGCGACCGTGTCCGCGCCAGGCTGTTTTTGCACGGACAGAATGACGGCAGGCTGGCCATCAATACTGGCATCACCGCGTTTGGCAAGCGGCCCGCCGAGTTTGATCGTGGCAACCTGATCCAGCGTCAATGGTGTTGGCAATTCGTTATCCTGCGGTAAAGGCGCCTTGGATAAATCCTCAACCGTTTTGATGCGGGCAATATTCCGGATCAGGCTTTCCTGATAATCTGACATAAGGAACCCACCGGTTGCATTGACGTTCGATCCTTCAATGGTTGCCTCAATATCATGCAAGGTGACGCCGTAATTTTTAAGTTTCAGCGGGTCAACCAGAACCTGATACTGCTTCAGGTCGCCGCCGATAACAGTTACCTGGGCGATCCCCCCAATAGATAGAAGACGGTTGCGGATATTCCATTCTGCGGCGCTACGCAGATCCATGCTGGTGACGTTGGGGTTTTTGCTGGTTAGTCCCACCAGCATGATTTCGCCCATTATCGACGAGATTGGTCCCATGACAGGACGCACACCTGACGGCAATGTTTCCTGCGCCTGCTGGAGTTTTTCGGCTACAATCTGACGAGCGGCGTAAATATCCGTATCCCACCCGAATTCAACCCAGATGATGGAAAGACCGATAGTGGAGGCCGAGCGCACCCGTTCAACACCCGTCGAACCATTAACAGCGGTTTCAAGCGGCCAGGTCACGAGAGATTCAACTTCTTCGGGGGCAAGCCCCTCAGCTTCGGTAAAGATTGTGACCGTGGGACGGTTCAGGTCAGGAAAGACATCGACAGGCAATTTGCTGATAGTAACCACGCCATAGACCATGATGAGCGCCGAGAAAGCGATCACCAATAGGCGGTTTTGCAGTGAAAACTGGATAATCGAATTGAGCATGATTAATCTTTATGCTCCCTTTTCGCAGGCACGGAGGTTTTGGCGAATTGCAGCTGGTAATTGCCGACAGTCACGACATCCTCGTCCGGGAACACGCCCTCCAGTATTTCCCGATCAGCGCCAAACTTAGAGCCAAGTTTAACCTTCCGGCGTTCAAATGAATTGCCCGTGCGGACAAAAACAAAATTATCGCCGCTTTCCCCCAGGATCGCCTTGGCAGGTACGGTCAAGACATCGGCAGCTTCGCCGGCATTAATGGAAAGAACTACCTGCATATTGGCCAGCAAAAGCCGGTCAGGATTTTCTATCGCCACGTAAACATTAAAAGTACGGCTACCACTATCAAAGGCCCTGTCCATGCGCTGGACTTTGCCGTTTAAAACGGTATTCGCCAAAAGACCGCCCGTCACCTGCGCGCTTTGACCAACGCGAATCCTGGTGACATCCGGCGTTTCATATAAAACGCCACGCACCAGCATTTCCGAGGAATCGCCCACCTCCATCAGGCTGGTTTCAGGTGTTACGGACTGGCCAATAACTATATTCTGCTTTAGAAGAACCCCGCTTATGGGTGAAGAAATTCGCACAGGAGGGTTGCCAACAAAACTTGGCTGAACGGCAAGAAGAACCTGCCCTTTTTTAACCTCATCCCCTATCTTGGCATAAATTTCAGCGACATGGCCGTTGGCCAGGGTCGTAACAATCGCCTGTTTCTCTGGCATCAGTTCAATTATTCCATTCACGGATACCGTCTCTGCGCGCGGTGAAATTTCCGCCTTCGCCGTGATCACGCCAAGATTATGGATGGCCGTGTCCGTCAGCTCGATAATATCTGCTGTTTGCGACTCCCCTTCTGTGCCAGGTGCCACAGCATGATCCTCCCCCTCATGGGCATAGGCCGGAATCGCAAATATAGTTACTAAAAGCGCGACTAATATATGTTTCATTGCATGTCCGTATTTTGCTGATGACGATAGCGATCTCAGAAGCTAATACGGTTTAAAACAGGCTATCCCTCAAAGAATTTGCCAAATTTTTCGGCCAGAATGCGGCGCGCCCGATATACGCGGGTTTCAACGGTTTTCGCGGATACGCCCAGCATATCCGCGCACTCACTCTGGGGGCGTCCTTCCAGAACGTAAAGAACAAAAGAATCATGCAGTTTTTCTGGCAGCGCCTGAATTTCCCTCCGCAAAAAAGCCAGCTCTTCCTGTGAACTTAACGCCTGCTCAATGTCCTCATCACTTTTTTGCCATTCGTCCGATCCAGCCTCATTCAATCGGTCAAAAGGCACGTCACGCATGCGTTTCTTATTTTTGCGCACATAATCACGGCAAAGATTTAGGGCGATCTGAAATACCCAGGTGCTGAATTTGTATGACGGGTCGAATTTATCAATGTTGAAATAAAGCCTGGTAAAAGTTTCCTGCGTCACGTCCAGCGCGATGTCCTCATTCCCTATATATTTCCAGGCAAAGCGGTAAACACGCTCCTTATAACGGCGCATAATCTCATTCAGTGCAAACTCGTCGCCTGATTGCAGTCGTCTGGCCAGATCATGGTCTTCGCTGTCCGCGCTTCCCACATCCATCTGTCTATGGGTTTTGAATAAGGGCATCAGAGGCCAATTTGTTGAGCTTTTCCGCCTGTTCTGGCGTTAATACGGTTTGCATGTCAAAAATATGCTCGATAGTCGCTTTTTGTAAATCGCCCTGGGCGTGGTGAATACGTTCGACGGCTGCCGACACGCGTTCGGAAAATTTACCGTCTTCCAATATGGCGTTGGCCAGCTCAACATTCCCCGCATGAATATCGGCCTGTAACTGGCGCTGTCTTTCCGCAAATTTTTGTTCGATTTGCGTCAAGGCGCGGTCCTGCTCCGCCGTAATATTGATTTGATTGTGCATCCAGGCATGCACATTGACCTGGCCTTCCCCTGACGGTCTGATAAAATTCAGGCACGTATAAATAGCCAGGAAAGCAACCGCCGCTATGCCAATAAAATAAACGATTTCTTTTTGGTAGCTGCGCATTACGTTTTCCCCCCGCTCGTTTCAGAAATGATAGAAGATGTCACGCCATAGTGGGATGAAAAAACATGGAGGTTTAAGGCGACGGCGGCATTGGCCGGCTGCGGGACAGACATGCTTAGAAAAGCTGTTAGAACCCCGACCGTCAGGGCCAATGATAAGGACGCCAGGCGGTATTCGGGGATAAACACCGCCGCCAGCCAGCCTTCAATGATATTGCGCGGTCTGGCGGCCTGACGCTTGTTAATTGCCTGCCAGACACGGCTTTCCAGCCCCTGAAGCCGCCCCATATCAGGGTTTGACCTGGCTAATGCGATAATTTTATTATCAAGTTTATTGCTCGACATAAGGCCTCTCCTTTTTCCAACATATCACTAATACGGCAGAAAAGTCGCTATCCCTTAAACCGGAGGAAGAAGAATCAGCCGCTGGCTATATGAGGGAGGCCAGTGGAAGTTAATAGTTCGTTTGTCGGTTTAGAATTCTGCGAGTTAATAGTTCGTTTTGTGATTTTCAATGTTTTTTAGCGCAAAGGACGCAAAGTCACGCAAAGTTTTTCGGCTTTAATCGCCATCGCGAGGAGGAACAGCGTTCCGGTGCGGTAATCCATATTTGCGCCGTAGTGGATTGCTTCGTCGGTAGAACCTCCTCGCAATGACGGCATGATGGGGGGAAGTTAATAGTTCGTTTCGCGGATTTCAGAAAAAATTCTGATGCTTCCACCTGTTTTCACCATGTTCAATAACCGGGGCCGAAGGTGATTTATTCCCCGTTTCAGCCCTGTTGTCAGTATAGGAAATAATTCATATATTATCAAGCGTTACTAATCGTCTTATTCATCAAGCGGGATTCTGCCCTGCCAAAAACGCATAACTTGAGAAATTCCTAATTAAATATTATATAAAACATAATTTCGATACGCACCGCATTGAATCTTTGCGTTATTCCCCGAAAAGCCTTATATTCTAAAGAATTCATTAAGATTTTTTATGGGGGTTATCATGTCTCTCGCTTCCGCTCTTCGCCGTGCCGCTGCACCCGCAACGCTTGCCATCGCCACCGCTTTCACCGCCGCTAATGCGAATGCGGCAGAATATGGATGCTACGCCCCAGATAAAGTGCCAGCCCTTCAGCAGCAAGTCGTAAAGAATGAGGGTATGGTTCCTGTTGCGGCCCGCTTTACGGCCCGTAGTGATACAGAATATGCGCAAGAAACCATTATGATGAATCCGACATCACGGGAAGGCTTAAAATGGGCAAAATATGATGATGGGACAGTATGTATATATACAAAGTATCGTCAATTAGAGTTAATAGATAATTCCAAATTTAATACTACAGCTTTTGCTTCGATTGCTGGCAAAACGGCTACTCAAGTAGAAATAAACCAAGTACTCACGAATGTTGCCGCCACAAAAGGTCAGAATCCTATGTATCGTGCTATTGCAACATCCCCGACAAATGCAGCGAGAAATTTACCTACTGAATATTATGAATTTATGGTAGGAAATCCAAAAACACACGAGGGCGGTGTTCTTGCGGCCAACTTTAATGGTCAATGGTTACAGAATTTTACCAAACAAATACCTACTCCAGCTGAAAAGCCTGTGAAATTTGGTGCCATATACACACCAGTTGGCGCAGATTTATTAAAAGGCGCCATCGTTGCTGGTGCTGACTCCGGAACTACTACAGTAGCACTTGTACGAAATTAGTTTATTACATAAAGGCAGCATTAGTGCTTTCTATTTTTGCAGCCGATATTTTAGGCGGCTGTTTTACTTCTACTTCCCCTCTTGTCAAATCAGAAACAGAAATTTTTTGATCCAAAATTTCTGTTGAGGGTTTTATTGCAGTTGCAACATGGGAAAACTCTTCTTTTATTTGTGGCGCCGTCTGGAAGTGCGCGTAGGCCTCAATAGAGGATGATGCCTTTAAAGATACTTTCTCTGATTTAGTTTCAGAAGAAGGTACTACAGATGAAACTTGGTCTTGCGCTTTCAAAATCTCAAGCTGGGAGGTCATTAAGTCTTGGCTGGAAACACTTGTATTACTATTCTTAAGACTAGCCATATACGCAGTATCTTGCTTCATTAAAGTGTTTTGTATTGACGTTGCATCAACAACATCTCTGTCCTTCTGTAATTTCTTTAATTCAATCTCATCTTCTGGAGATAGCTTTTCTCCATTGCGCTGACGCTTCATCAGTTCATCACGGCGCTCCATCTTTTTGATGGTTTCATCTGCTTCTCTTTCCGATTTGCCTTGGCGAATAAATTCGTCCCGTACTTTTTTCTTATTTTCTTCCTTGGCGAACCAATTCATTCTTTGCCAAATCTGTTCACCCGTCAGCCGCTCGCCACCATATTCATGCATCGCCTCATCCCATTTTTTCCGGGCTTCTTCTCTCCGCTCCTCCTCGCGCTGTTGCTTGAGATCTTCCCGCGCGCGTTCCTCCGCGGCGCGCAGATCTTTGGCGGACTGCGCCTTGGCCTTGGCTTTCTGCGCCAGCGGCGAGTTCAGATCATCCCGCTCCGCGAGTTCATCCTCGCTCAGCGCCATAATCTCCATCAGTTCATTCGATGCCTCTTGCGCGGCCTCAATCAGCGCCCCGTTGATCGTGCCGCCCCCGCTGGTCGCCATATAATCCGACAGATGCAGCAGGATCACCTCATCCGATTGCTGGGCAAGCGTCTTTTCACTCTGCCCCGCCACCCAGGGTGATCCGTCCCCCGGCTGGCCGTCAGGCTCAGCGTTCACGCGGACTTCTTTGTCCATGTTGGATGGTATTACCGTTGACACTTTCTTCTCCCCAGAAGATGCAGGACGCACACTCGCCCCACCGTGTCTTCATCATGACAGCGAATAATTAAGTTATTATTTATGGAAATATAAAATTTTAGCTAAACTTCATATTCGTTTAACTTTTCGCCTTTATATCAACATGCCGCCTATATTTTTATAATATATCATTAATTGATATTGCGCAAGTATTATCATGATTATAGTCAATAGTTTACGCGCTGATTTCAAACTAACCAAATTTTAAACAATAAAATTTAAGATAAAATATAGGGTATCCGTGGGATGTCCGTAATGTGTTGTCTGCTTGGTCTGCCTAGATGAAGTCATATTTAACCACGAGTTCGCGAAGTGCCCTGCTGATAGCAGCCGGAATGCTGCTGGGCCAGGGGGCCGCGCTGGCCAACCCGCAGGACGGGGTGGTCGCCGCCGGATCGGCGAGCTTTGTCGCGACCGGCAAGAAACTCGATATCCACCAGACCTCTGATAAAGTCGTCATCGACTGGCGCAAATTCGATATTCAGGCCGATGAACATACCCAGTTCTACCAGCCCTCCTCCGGCTCCATCGCCCTCAACCGCGTGAGCAATGACGGGACCAAGTCCTTTATCAACGGGAAACTGACCGCCAACGGCAATATCATGGTCATCAACCCCAACGGGATCTTGTTCGGGTCGGGGGCTCAGGTCGATGTGAACGGCCTGGTCGCGACCACCAGTGATATCGATAATGCCAAATTCATGGCCGGGCAGTATGAGTTCGATACACCGGGAAGCGCCGGAGCCTCTATCATCAACGAGGGCGTGATTACAGCCAAAGAGGCCGGTCTCGTAGGCCTGGTCGCCCCGAACGTCACCAACAAGGGCACGATTACCGCCAAACTCGGGAAAGTCCAGCTCGCCTCCGGGGACAAGTTCACCCTCGACCTGTATGGCGATGGGCTGATGAGCGTTACCGCCAGCGACGATGTCACCTCCCAGGTCCTGGCCAATACGGGCAACATTACTGCCGAAGGCGGCACCATCGCCATGACGGCCGCAACCGGGGCCCACGTGGTCAACAGCCTGATCAATATCACCGGGGAGCTGAAAGCCCCCTCCGTCGGGGTCAAGAACGGGAAGATCGTCATTGGGGGTGATCACGCTTCCCTGAGCCATACCGGCTCCATGGACGCCCATGATGTCACCATCAAAACCCGCAATATCGTCCAGCAGGGCCAGATCAAGGCCAACAAAGCCGATATCGCCTTTAAAAACGCCTATCTGGATAACGAAGCGTCTTCCATCACCGCCAGCGGTGGTACGATCGCCATTCAGGGTGATACCGGTTCCCATGCCTTTATCTCCGGGACCTATGATGTTTCTTCTACCACCGGCCAGGGTGGGACCATCGATATCACCGCCAAAGACGGCGACCTGAAGCTCTTTGGCGCCAAGGTCAAGGCCAATGGCACCAGCGGCGGCGCCATCCATATCGGCGGTGAGTATCAGGGTCAGGGCACCCTCGCCCATGCCAAGACCACCTCGGTGAACTTCGCCACCACGCTCGAGGCCAATGCCCAGACCGACGGCAATGGCGGCCAGGTCATTGTCTGGTCGGATGAGACCACCAAGTTCGGCGGCAAGGCCACCGCCAAAGGCGGATCCAATTCCGGCGATGGCGGGCTGATTGAAATCTCCTCCAAGGATGTCATTCAGGTGTCTGGCAACGCCATCACCAGCGCGGCGGCGGGTAACCTCACCGGCAACGCCGGCCTCCTCCTCCTCGACCCCAAAAACATCATTGTCGCCACGGGCGGCATCACCGGCGGTATCGACTATTTTGAATTCCTTGACCCCAATGCAGATGCCGGGGCGTTTGGATGGTCCACCGTTCTTTCAAACGGGAATGTCGTTGTCATCGATTACAGTGATGACCTGATTGCCACAAACTCGGGCGCTGTTTATTTGTTTAACGGGGCCAGCGGGGGGCTTATCAGCACCCTGACCGGGACGCAAGCAGATGACTTTGTGGGCGGTGGCGGTATTACCGAATTGACCAATGGAAATTTTGTTATCGTAAGCTCGGATTGGGATAATGGCGGTGTTGCCGATGTTGGCGCTGTCACACTGGCAAGCGGTACAACCGGCCTGTCCGGCAGTGTTACAGCAGCCAACTCTCTGATCGGCTCCTCCGACTCCGACTACGTTGGATATGGAGGAATTATTGCCCTGAGCAACGGAAATTATCTTGTCGCGAGCACATACTGGGATAACGGGGCCGCGTCCGACGCAGGAGCTGTCACTTGGGTCAACGGCACGACAGGTCTGGTCGCCACGGTTTCTGCCGCCAACTCACTGGTCGGGAGTTCGTCCAACGACAGGGTTGGCACATACGATTATGATTCGCAGATTTATGAACTGAGCAACGGCAACTACGTGATATCCAGCGGCGACTGGGACAACGGGGCTGTTAGCAACGCCGGGGCCGTCACCTGGGGGAATGGCGCCACCGGCGTATCCGGCGTGATATCGGCCGCGAACTCGCTGGTCGGTACAGCAGCCGGCGACAGGGTTGGAACGAATATTTTTTTCGGGTCGGGCATTACAACACTGAATAATGGCAATTTCGTCATAAGCAGTTCTTCATGGAATAATGGTGGACTGGTGGATGCCGGGGCTGTTACCTGGGTCGATGGCACGATTGGCATTACAGGAACGATATCAGCCGCCAACTCATTAGTCGGCGATCATGCGAATGATTTTCTTGGTTCTTCGGGAGTCACCGCTTTAAACAATGGCAATTATGTGATCTCCAGCAGCAGCTGGGATAATGGAGCCATCAACGCCGCCGGGGCTGTCACCTGGGTGGATGGCACGGTCGGACTTACAGGAAACATTACCGCCGCGAACTCCCTTGTTGGAACCACTGCATTTGATCAGGTAGGAATCTGGGGGGTAAAAGCCCTAACCAATGGCAATTATATTGTGGCAAGTACTTGGTGGGATAATGGCGCAACAGCAAACGTGGGTGCCGTCACCTGGGGGAATGGCCTGGGCGGTACCGTTGGCGCAGTGACAGCCGCAAACTCGCTGGTTGGAACCACGGCGGATGACAATGTCGGTTATTTCACCGAAGTCCTGAGCAACGGTAATTATGTTGTGAGCAGTATGAATTGGGACAATGGCGCTGTCGTAGATGCTGGCGCCGTAACCTGGGGCAATGGCCTGGGCGGCACCGTGGGCGCGGTGACAGCTGCCAATTCACTAGTCGGAACCACAGATTTTGATGCCGTCGGGTCTAGTTTCGCTACTTTAGATAACGGCAACTACGTCGTGTTCAGTATGAACTGGGATAATGGCGCAGTCGTAGATGCTGGCGCCGTGACTTGGGCAAATGGCCTGGGCGGCACCGTTGGCGCGGTAACAACGGCCAATTCGCTGTATGGTACGTCCGCAGGGGATAGTGTTGGCAACGCAGGCATAACTGAATTGGATAACGGCAATTATGTAGTTATCAACACCTTATGGGATGATGGCGCTGTAGCCGATGTCGGGGCCATCACCTGGGCCGATGGCACGACAGGCATAACAGGCGCTGTATCAGCCGCCAATTCCCTGGTGGGTTCGACGGCCAATGACCAGATAGGCAGTAATGGGGTAACAAATCTGGCGAATGGGAATTATGTTGTAAACAGCACCAATTGGGATAACGGTGCGATAGTGGATGCCGGGGCAATCACCTGGGGGGATGGCACGACAGGCATAACAGGCGCTGTATCAGCCGCAAATTCCCTGGTGGGTTCGACAGCAAGTGATCAGATCGGGGACTGGGGCGTGACAGCCTTGAGCAACGGGCATTATATCGTCACAAGTTCCCAATGGGACAATGGTGGTACGGCAGATACCGGAGCTTTGACCATTGGGAACGGCACAACCGGAACAGTCGGGGCGATTACCTCCTCCAATTCTTTTCTGACGCGATATAGTGTGGCAGGCGAAGATACGGTGAACAACCGGGCCATTATTTACCGGACAGGCCTGCAGAAAGCCTACTCTGTAGCATTTGGCGCAGGCGGCTCTCTTTCCGACTACGATTCCTACGCAGATTCAGCGGCGGCAACGGTCACGCTGGACCCGACCTTTATCACCA
>CAMLMM010000045.1 GCA_946481105.1 uncultured Alphaproteobacteria bacterium | reverse complement strand
CTGAAACACCCGTCACGGTCGCGTAAACTCCGCAGTTTCCTTGATACATAAGGTTTTTGACGCTTAGGTATATACCCTTCTGTATATAAGAAAATTTACATATTGTTTATAGGCCTCCTGCTATATTTTTGAGTAGGAGACCACATATGACACATACACCTGTTTCGCTCAAAAAAACCAATCCTGCAGACAACGATTTCATTTTTCAAAAGGGCGTGGAGTTCATCAAACTCTCTTCCAACGTTGCTACGGTCGTTCTGACATTTGAATTTCAGAATTATGCGACAATGCTGGGTAATATGCGCAGTATCGCCATGAATAATCCGCAAAAAATGATTCAGTTAAAATCTGCGACGAATGATACGCAGGATCTGTCGGCAATGGCACGCATGGCTCTGGAGCGGTTTCAGCCTGACGCGGCCCAGGCCATTAAACATCTTCAGGAATTATTGCGCATAGATTTCTGCCGGTTACAGGGAGCGCAGTAAGCAGGAACTTTCAGTGAAGGGACGGAGTTTGATGATAGAAGGAGTCTGTCATGAAAACGATTATTGTACCCGACCCCGAAAACGACACGGATAAAGCAGGCATCCCCAATATTCTTGAATTGTTTGACGGTATTGATTTTCCTGCATCCAAAATTTCCCTGATTGATTATGCGATTGATCAGGATGCCTCCGAAGAAGTGCTGGAACAATTGCGCGCCATGCCGGAACGCGATTATCGCAGTATTCATGAGGTGGGGCGCTTTGCCAACCGGATTGAACCCTTGCCGGGTGCCGCCAACCAATGGTCATCGGAAGAATCGCATGATCTGCCGCGTACAGATGCGAAGCCCCGTGCAGGCAGTTTGAACAGGCTTTAAATGCTGTTCGGAGCCGCATTATTTCCTTTATACGGAACCCCTTGATTTTTCAGATAAATTACGGTTAATTACCCCATCTGGCCGCGCCCGTAGCTCAGTTGGTTAGAGCGAACCGCTCATAACGGTTTGGTCGGGGGTTCGAGTCCCTCCAGGCGCACCAGTTCCCATCATTTTCCTAAAATTACGAAAATAGTTTTTGCTAAATTCCACCTATTTAAGGTCACACCGGATTAAAATTATGCCATACTGGCGATTATTTTTCTGGGGTTTCTTATGTTCGATCTTTTATTCCTACACGGCGATATTCCCGCTAATGCCATTCAGGGAAATTATATTCCCGGACTTGTTCTGCTCTCTTATCTTATAGCGACCTTCGGATCGTATACAGGGTTATCGCTCGCGTCCGATATGTTCCGCGCAACGACGGAAACGAAGAAAAATATTTGTCATTACAGCGGCGCGTTCGCGCTGGGGGCGGGTATATGGTCGATGCATTTTATCGGCATGCTCGCCTACAGTACCGATATGGTGCATAGCTATGATCCTTTCATGACGATCTATTCCATGCTGATCGCCATTATTGCCGCTTATTGCGCCTTGTGGATGACGCGTTTATCCAAGCTGCGTGTTCTGCCCTTCATTGCGGCCGCGGTTATGATGGGGCTGGCTATATGCGCCATGCATTATATGGGCATGATGGCCATGGAAATGGATGCGACGATGTATTATATCCCTTCGCTGTTTGCCTTGTCGATTCTTATTGCCATTACGGCGTCGGGAGCAGCCCTGGCGATTATTTTTTACCTGGGACGGCACGAAGGAAAGAATAAAACTTACCTGAAAATTCTGGCGGCGATGGTCATGGGGCTAGCTATTTGCGGCATGCATTATACCGGCATGGCCGCTGCCGTCATTGTACCATTTGCGGATTGCCGGTTTGACTCGGACCAGAATTTCGACATACTTGCCCTGACAATCACTGTCATCACCGGTCTTATTTTCGGGGTCTATATATTTCAACAAGCGCGGCGTCTTTTCATTATTCTTTTATGCAACGTCCTATTTGCATTGCCGCTGGTTGTCGTTGTTTACCAGGGCATCAATATCACAAACGCTGATATAAAACTTGCCGAGAAAGAGCGTGTCGGCATTGTATATCACGCCCGGTTGATGGATTTGTTTTATTCGTTGCTGGAACTGCGCGGGGGCATTTTCATTCAGCAGGCAGGCGACACGCAAACCCCGGCCTATCTGGAATCGGTTCGCGCGGAAATTCGTGAAGAAATTGAGAATATCGACACGATCAATAAAAATTCCGGATTGGATGCCGACGTCCGGCAAGGATGGCTGGATATACGCGGGATGATTGAAAAACAACTGGCCGACACCGGAGCGCAGACCCATCAGTCGCAGTTTTATGCCGACACGCAGGGTTTAAATAGTATCCTGAAGTTGATGGGCGTTATAAGCCAGAAGTCAAATCTTGCGCTTGATCCCCAGCTTGACAGTAACATTCTAGCTAATTCCATGATTGTTACCATGCCGCATCTGGTTGATACATTAGGCAGTATCAGGGGGCAGGTTGCCAATGTGCGTCTTTCTTCCGTGCCACAGGCCTGGACGAATGAACAATTGGGAGAGATGGCGCGGCTTTATTACCGGCTGGAAATGCTGAATGAAAGTCTGTTGAGCGATCTGGACAAAGCGCAGGACGCAAATGAGGAATCCAACGAATTCAAAGTATATTACATCCAGTCGGTATTGCCCAAAATGACGGTTTTCCGGGATAATTTTAAATCGATTGTCTTTGACCGGTCCGACGCCGTTTCTGCAACTGTTTTCTTTCAGTCGGCAACGGATGCGATCAAGTCGTATGGTGGGTTATACGATAATATGTCGGATAAATTTTTTCAGTTGCTGCATGAGCGGCGAAACGCGTCGGTGTTTGCAAGGAACACCATCCTGTATTCCAGTATCGCCGCCTGTATCGGCTTTATAACAATTTTCATTTTTCTTTACCGAAATCTCCACACGACAGAGGCGGCTCAGTTAAGCATGAAAAACCAGAAAACCCTTCTGGACACACTGCTGAATAATATGCCGCTGGCGATTTTTGCCAAGGATGCCAAAAATGGATATCGCTGGTTGATGATCAACCGTATGGCTGAGCAGGTATTCGGGTTAAAGGAGAAGGATGTTATCGGCCGGAATGATTACGAACTTTTTCCCCAGACTGAAGCGGATTTCTTTCTTGCTACGGATCAACGCGTGATGGGCGAAGGGAAGTTAGTAGAGGTAGACGCCGAACCCGTAACGACCAGTAGCGGCACGTTTATGGCGCATACGCTGAAAGTGCCCATTTACGACGAACAAGGCAAACCATCCATCCTGCTGGGCATGCTGCAGGATATCACCGAGAAATTCCTGGTGATGGAAGAATTGAGAATTGCCAAGGAGCAGGCCGAGACCGCCAACATTGCCAAATCTGATTTCCTGGCGAACATGTCGCATGAGTTGCGGACGCCAATGAACAGTATTATCGGTATGGCGCGCCTGTTGATGGAAGACGAGAATTTGAGCGTAGAAAATGCCGAAATGCTCGGCATCCTGCATAAGTCAGCCGTTAATCTGCTGGATATCGTGAATGACATTCTGGACCTTTCCAAAATAGAAGCCAATTCCGTTATTCTTGAGGAAGTATCGTTCTCTCTGGAAACGGTCATTGATAATGTATTTTTCCCGCTTGCCCAAATCGCCAGCGAGAAGGGGCTGCTGCTCAAAAAAATATGGCATTGTGAGAATTTGCCGTTTCTTTGTGGCGACCCAACCCGGTTTTCACGCATTCTGACCAACCTGGTTGGCAATGCGCTGAAATACACGGAAGTCGGTATGGTCGTCATGGATATTGACGCCGTTGCCCAGGAGGATGGGCGCATGATGGTGGATGTCGCCATCACGGATACGGGTATTGGTATCGCCGAAGACAAGCTGACCGTGATTTTTGAAAAATTTACTCAGGCGGATGATTCGACAACCCGCCGCTTTGGCGGGACGGGACTGGGCCTGACTATTACCAAACAGCTGGTTGAGCTTATGGGTGGTGAAATTACGGTTCAGAGCAAACTGGGTGTCGGATCTGTTTTTCGCTGCCGGATACCATTTCCAACGACAGAATTTTCGCCAACCCTGGACCAGCTTATACAGGTCAATAACGATTATTCTGATTTATCGGTCGTCAATAAAGTATCTGTTTCCAACGCGCGCGTTCTGGTAGCAGAAGATCACCCGTTGAACCAGGCATTTATCAGCCGCCTGTTAAAACAAGCCAAAGTCAATCATGTCACGATGGTACAGAATGGGCAGGAAGCCATTGAGGCTGTCCTGAAAGACACATACGACCTTATCCTGATGGATTGTCACATGCCGGTTGTGAACGGGTACGATGCCACGCGCGAAATCAGGGAGCTGGAACGCGGCGAGAATGCGACGCACACCCCCATTGTGGCAATGACAGCCAACGCCATGGTCGGGGACAGAGAGATGTGCCTAGCCTGCGGTATGGACGATTATATCAGCAAGCCCGTTAATATGGATGTTTTTCGCCGGGTTATATCGCGCTGGATCGCACTGGATGATATTTCCAGTGGCGAGCAAAAGTCGCAGCAACCGGACAAATCAAGCGTAATCAACATGGAATATATGTCGGATGTGTCAGGGGGGGATACGGACCTGGAGCGGGAGCTGATCCAGTTATATATTGAGCAGTCGGACCTGAATATTGAGCATCTGGAACTGAATTGCGTGGACGGGCTGTCCAATGAATGGGTAGAGGCCGCGCATAAGCTTAAAGGAGGATCGACAAGCGTTGGGGCGACGCAGCTTCAGAGCCTGTGCGCCAAGGCCCAGGATATGAACCCCGCAACTGCCGAACAGCGTCGAAACATGCTTCAGGAGATCAAGGATGCCTATTCGTCTGTCAAAGAAGCACTAAATGAAGTTATGAATGGCAACAAGCCGTCTTAAGGTTTGTTGCGTTTATGGCGGGCGGTAAAGTCAGCCAGCACGTCCAAAAGGCGTTTGCGGGTAAATGGCTTTGCAATAAAATTTTTGGCGCCATGTTCCTGGGCATGAATGATTTTATCCCGGTGGGCGTCCGCGCTTATCATGATGATATATGAATCTTTGTCGGCGTCGGTTATCTGGCTAAGTACGCCAAGTCCATTTCCATCAGGCAGGTTGATATCCAGAAACACTATATTCGGTAGGTAGCGTTGATAATATACCAGAGATTGCCAGGCCGTTTCTACGGTGATTATTTCATATTCCGGCAGGGATACTTTCACCAGTTTTTGGAACAGCGGATCATCTTCGACAAGCAGGATGATAGGTTTAAAGCGCGCCTGGCGTGTGGGATTCATGGCGCGGATACGCTCAGGGTCCAGATGGAACGCAAGTTTGTTTTCTTCGGGGGGAGGTTCGGGTTCTTCCTCTTTTTCTTCTTCCTGCGGATGGAGTAATGCTTCTTCTGCTTCCGCATCTTCAGCTTCTATTTTCTCCTCTTCAGGAAGAATATGCTGTGTCAGGCGTGTAAGTGAGCTCCATTCAATGGAAAGATCAAGCACGTCAAGAATCACGTCGATTTCAACATAGCGCAGCGCTTGCAGGAAGCTCTCAATTGATTTTTCCACGACCCGGGCGCGGCCCTGGAAGAAAATCATCAGAAGGCGGCCTCTTTTCAGGCGAAAAATATGGCATTCAAGTTTTTCAAAATTTTCCTGCAGAGCCTGGGCGTGCAGTTTCTGAAAAAGGTTGGTGTCGATAGATTCGGTATCCTTGAATTCAACACTGATCATGCGCCATGAGAATGCCGCTGGCTCAATTTCCTTTATAAAATGACGTAGTGCCAGGCTAACGCCTTTTTCATACAACTTCATGTTCAACCCTTAATAGTCATGAGGACAATATATAATTCTACATATCATTTAAAGAGGGACTTTCTTGCTTGATTACAGAAAATCATGCCGGGTTTGCCGCTCTTAGATGCGCCTCAAAACTCTGCGCTTCAATAAAAATTCGTGTGACATGAGGGTAGGCAGCTTTGATTTTTTGCTCCATTCGTGTGACGGTGTGTTCAACGTCGGCGGCGCTCAAACTATCCCTGAAATCAAGGCTAAGCGCCACCAGTACGTCATGTGGGCCAAAATGCATGGTCATGCTCTGATTAATCCGGTCGATGCCCGGCTCAGCCAGTGCGATCCGCAAGATGCCGTCCCGCGTTTCCTTATCTGCGCTTTCGCCCGTGAGCAGGCTCTGGCTTTCATAGGCCAGAAAAAGAGCCGTTGCAGTCAAAATCATGCCAATCAGAACGGAAGCCACCCCATCCAGCATAGGCATATTGAGCCATTGGCTGAGCGCGATGCCGATTAATGCCATGAACAGCCCAAGCAGAGCTGCCGTATCTTCAAACAGGACAGTGAATATGGTTGGATCTTTACTGTTACGAATACTCTCGATAATGCCGCTTTCTCCGCGTTCGGCGTTAAAGGCGCGGAAGGCCACCAGCCATACAGCCCCCTCAAAGGCAATGCCGATGCCCAGCACCAGATAGTTGACCCATACGTCCTGTATGGCCTGAGGATGCATAATTTTCTCAACACCATGCCAGATGGACACAGTTGCCCCAAGTCCAAATACGAGTACAGCGACGACAAACGTATAAAAATAAAGCTGCAGTCCATGCCCGAACGGGTGCTTGGCATTGGCGGGTTTTGCCGCACGGCGCAGCCCAAAAAGCAGGAGAATCTGATTGCCTGTATCCACAACGGAGTGTATCGCCTCGCTCATCATTGCCGCGCTTCCGGTGAAAACGGCGGCAATGAATTTTGTAACTGCAATGGCGGCGTTACCTGCAAGCGCAGCATAAATAACTGATTTTGAACTGTGGGAAGGCATAAGTTTATATCTGAATAAATGATGAATTCCCGCCAGTATAGCGCATTTTCTATATATTCCAAATACATGCGGAAACCCGCTGATTCGCTTATTTACAAGGTCAATAAAAAGCCAGATATCATTAAGCTTCCATAAATCAGTTCTTCGTAGGATTGTTACATAATTTGATGCGAGACCGAAGATTCGAGCGTCAGAAAATATGGTGTGGCCTATCTTCAAACGGCGCAAGAACAAATAGTTCAACGTGCCAGAGGTAATTAAAAAAACCGAAAACCTAAATGGGATCACGCTGAATTCGTATGCAGGAAACTGCAAGAATGGTCTGCGTTCCAATGACCAGCTGCGACGAGGGTGCGTCGGGGCGTCATGAAAACCTGTCTTTAAAAAAGGAAACCAGAATGGCGACTAACTCTGATAATTTTGCGTTAAATAACTGGAAATTGACATTGCCGGTTGATAAGGACGGTACCTACATTGGAGAGGCGCTGGAGATTTATAATCTGACAGGATTTGAATCCCCGTATTTCTATGATGCTCCGGATGGCGCGATGGTTTTTAAAGCCACGTATGATGGCGCAACGACCAGTGGGTCCAGCTATCCGCGTTCGGAACTCCGTGAAATTATTAATGGCAGACCAGCCGCTTGGAAAGTCAGCGAGGGCGGGGTGATGACCGCAACGCTGAAGGTCGATCAGGTGCCGACTTTATCAACTGGGGCCACAGGCCGTGTTATTGTTGGCCAAATCCATGGCAAAGAGGAAGAGCTTATCCGCCTGTACTGGGATAAAAACACCGTTTATTTCATGAATGACCAGGCCGGTCCGGATAATAAAATGCTCAAGTATACCTTTGCGAACAGCTCTGGTATGGCTCCGCTGATCAACTTGGGTGAACAATTCTCGTATAAGATCGATGCTAAAGGCAATACGCTGAAGGTTGATATTTATGCTGACGGACAGGTATATACCGCTGTATCACCTATTAATGATGTATGGCAGACGGATACATTCTACTTTAAGGCCGGGATTTATCTGGGTGTTAATGAAAACAACGGAACGGGCACAGGCCAGGTTTCCTTCTACGGCCTGGATTACGGGCATACAGAAGGTAGTGGATTGGGAGGACTTCCAGGTTATACGCCGACAGTTCCGACCACTCCGACGGTGCCGGAAGTTCCGACAACGCCAACAACGCCGACTACGAGCACCATCACGGGAACAAGTAATAGCGAGACGCTGAATGGTACAGCTAATGCGGATACTATCAAGGCAGGCGCAGGAAATGA
This sequence comes from uncultured Alphaproteobacteria bacterium, assembly GCA_946481105.1. The sequence continues at coordinate 7,828 of CAMLMM010000045.1, read as the reverse complement.
TGTTGTCTATGGCAAGGATGGTAATGATATCATTTATGGCGAAGACGGCAGTGACAAGCTCTGGGGTGACAATGGAAATGATACGCTGATTGGTGGGGCCGGGACCGACTTCCTGTATGGCGGCGCGGGTGACGATATCATCAATGGTGGCACCGGGGCGGACGAGGCCAAAGGTGGCTATGGTCGCGATACATTTATCGTTGGCCGTGGTGATGGTGCCCTGACAATCGCTGATTTTGCCATGGGCGCGTCCAGTGATTATCTGGTGCTGACCGGGTATACAGCTACCGAACTGAATGCGATGAAATTCATTGTCAGTGGCGGTGATGTTATTATGACATTGAGTGATGGCGCAACGGTAAAATTTGAAGATGTTCGCCTGACTGACCTGATGAGGGTACCGTTTAAAGCGGATATTGGTGGCGTCATGACCACTTTCATGCCAGGCGTTCCTATCATACAGGAAACCCAGACAAATACTGCTCCAACTGAACCGGAAGTTCCGGTCGTTGATACCCCATCCGTACCGGAAGTTCCGGTCTTACCATTGCCGACTCTGGAGGGGACTGCTTCAGATAATACCCTAAGGGGCAGTGACAGGCTGGCGGATGTGATCATGGGTCATGATGGCAATGATACGCTGTATGGTGATGATTACAATGACAAGCTTTATGGCGGCAACGGGAATGATACGCTGTATGGTGAGGATGATGCTGATACGCTGTATGGAGGTGCCGGGAATGACATCCTTTATGGTGGCAGCGGGAGTGATATCCTTTATGGCGGCCTGGGGCAGGATCATCTGTACGGCGGCGGCGGCATGGATGTCTTTGTCTTCGATCAATTGCCTGATATCCATGACGTCATTCACGGCTTTAGCGCAAGAGAAGATAAAATTGATCTGGATGCGTTGTTAGGCGCCAATGGCATGGCGTCCATCCAGAAAGATGCTTCCGGCGTTTCCGGTTTGTATGTCGATGCGGATGGGGCCGGCAGCGGGGCCAAGGTTCTGGTGGCTACGTTCGATACCGATGTCAGTGCGAGCGTTCTGAACACCATACTTATCTAATCTCCTGTCAAATTCTTTTGAGCAGCCCTGCCAGTCTGGTAGGGCTGTTCTTTATTTGACGATTTTGCTTAATTTATCGGCGAGTCGCGTTGGTTCCGGCAACCGGTATTTGGTCAGGCATTGCAGTGTAATGCTCACAGCGCTTTCATGGCTGACACGGTGGCCTGGCGAAACAAAAAGCGGTTTAACATTATTCCGGCTGCGGAGTACCGTGCCAATATGTTCGCCCTTGTGGGTGAGAGGGGACTGTGCGCCGCGTATTGGGCCGGGGGCAGTATAGGTTCCGCAGAGAAGTGACTTGGCGACACCGATAGCAGGAAGTCCGGTTATTACGCCCATATGTGCGGCAATGCCCAGGCGACGCGGATGGGCAATTCCCTGTCCATCAGTCATCAGCAGGTCAGGTGGCGATGGCAATTGTTCCAGCAATTTTAAAATCACTGGCGCTTCACGAAACGATAAAAGACCGGGAATATAGGGAAAAGGTGTAGGGTCCAGTGCCGTATATTGGGCCAGGGGCTGCAGCGTGGCAGTATCAATGAGGACCAACGCGCCGCGGCTTTGATTGGTGTTGATATCGTAGCCAACATCAATTCCGGCAATGGTATTGATTGCACCAAAATCATCCCCAATACGGACGAGGTTACGCAATTCATTCTGTATCCGGATGGCATCTTGCGGAGAAAAGGGATGTTCAAAATTCATTTAAATTATATAAGACTAATAAAGTTGATTTCCATTAAATCCCATAGGTTGGTGGGTAGGCTTGATTCTTATTGGGCAGGAGTTTATGCACGTAAGTGTAAGGCAGGGATGTTATGGGTACACAAAATATAAATGAACTTATTGATAAAATAAGAAATCTGGAAAATCAGCTGGAAGCCGAATTTATGGAGGCTCGAGGCGAGTTACAGGGGAGAATTGAGAATGGCCGCATTATTTTTGAAGAAAACATCCTGCGGCAGCAAAAAGAATTAAAAACCAGATTGTTGAAATATATACTGGATACGCGGCTTCTTATTATTCTGACTGCCCCGTTTATCTATGTCTTAATTGTACCCCTTCTTCTGCTGGACGTTTTCCTTTCCCTTTATCAAGCGATCTGTTTTTCTGCATATGGCATTCCCAAAGTAAGACGCAAAGATTTTATTATTTTCGACCGCGCGCGCCTGGCCTATTTGAATGGTATAGAGAAGTTGAATTGCGCTTATTGCTCCTATGGTAACGGATTGCTTGCCTACGCCCGGGAAATCGCATCACGTACGGAACAATATTGGTGTCCTATTAAGCATGCGCTGCGTGTTAAAGGGGCGCATAGGCGCTATCGTAATTTTGTTGATTACGGGAACGCCAAAGCATATCGGGAGCAACTTGAAAATTTGCGGAATGAATTGAAGAACGCGGAAAATGAGGCCGCGCAGAAATAGTGGCAGCTTGTTATGCTTTTTATTTTATGTTAAAAAACACCATGCGCTTTCTGGGAATTATCTTTCTAGGTGTCTTTCTTATTCAGGGTTATTGTGCTGCGGCGCATGGCTTTGGTGAAGATATGAGCATATTCACGAAAGTAGCAGCCAAAACCATGGGCATGGCAACTTGCCATGATATGCCAGAAAAAACGGACGCGAATAAAAGCCACATCCCGGCAAAATCAGGGGGCATGAATTGTAAGGCATGTTGTCTATCTGGTTTAGAGGCGGATATTATAGTCGCAGTCCATGCCCGCAAAATTGAAATTCAACGGTTTCCTGTTGAGCAGGATAATATCCCCGAAGCGCCATTATATTCAGTATTCCACCCCCCAAAAATCCTTATCTAGTTTTATTACTTATTTCTTTGCTTTTTACAGGCATAGTTTTTTCAACAGTCATATTCAATAAGGAGATTTAAAATGACTGCATTCAAAGCAAGTGGACTTCGTTCCTTTTTATCGCTTTCCGCTATTTTATTCTTGTCAGCATGTAGCACGATGGCCCCATCCGGCGGCCATTCCATGTCGTGCCCATGTTGCGAAAAAATGGAATGTGGCAAGCAATGCAGCACCATGAAAATGGATGGCAAAGGAAGCTGCTGCTGTAACAAAATGGGTGGTGATAAAGGCCAGCCTATGATGTGCAAGCCAGCCAGCAAGTAATTTTTAGAGAGAATACGGAGTTGGCGGCTTTCGGGCCGCCAATTTCTTTACATTTTCTTGCAATTTGCCGCCATTTGCTGGTTAGATACGATATGAGTTCACTTATCCGGTTTCACTTTGTGCGGCATGTACCCGTCATCAATCCTGATGGTATCTGGTATGGACGCGATATTGAGATTGATATCTCATCGGACCGTACGGCGCAGATGTTTAACCAACTGGCCTCTGTTTTGCCCGCAGATCCGCGTACGTCGTTGTGGTTGACATCCGATTATCCACGGGCGCAGATGACATGCGAAGGAGTGGGGCGGCACGTTGTGCATTTACCGCAGGTCATCGTTAATAGCGGTTTCCGCGAGCAGCAATACGGTATCATGGAAGGGCGGTGTCACAGGGAAGTTAAAAATGATCCCGCGTGCCGGGCTTATCTGGATGACATGTGGAATAACGCCCCACAAAATGGTGAATCCATGTCCATGTTTCAGACGCGTGTTGCCGATACATTGAATCAGGTTATTGAAACAGTCGATCCTGCCATCACAGATATTGCCGTTTTTTCGCATGGCGGGGTTATCATGGCAGCTTATGCCGAAGCCAAGGGACAGCGGCTGATTGACGTTTTTTGTGACCGAAAAGATGCGCAGGTACCCAGTTTTTCCTATATGTCACGGCTTACTTTGTCTTATGACAGGGAGGTGGCAGGCTGGTCGCAAAATATTCCTTATGCCAAAGGATTACCCAAACTGGGGCTTTAGGTATTTTTCCAGCGTTTATGCAGCCAAAGCCAGTGACCCGGCTTATGGCGTATCCAGCTCTCGAGCATGTCATGCGCCTCACGCAGCAATGCTGAGTCATCTCTGCTGGTGTCAAGCGGCGGATAGAAAGTTACATGAAAATGCGCATGGGGCAGGCGTTCGACACGCGTCGGGATCAGCGGGCAATTGAATTTGCGGGCCAGTTGAATAAAGGAGAGACTTGTCATAGCCGGTTGGCCAAAAAAATCGGCTTCGACCCCTTGATTATATTTCTGGTCGATTAGGATGCCGATACGGCGTCCTTCCTTGAGAGCCATCATTACCTGACGCATGCCGCTCGCTGATTTTGGATAGGTGCGTAATTCACCGCCCATGCTGCGGTAATGATCCAAAACATCACGGACATAAGGGTTATTAGGGGCACGGTATATCAGGTCGACGTTGACACCGAAACGGCGGATGGATGCTCCTGCAGCTTCCCAATTAGCCAAGTGTCCCGAAAAGAATATGGCAGGACCATTATTCTTGAGGATCGAATCAATATGTTCAATGCCGCTGATAGTTGTATATTGTGAGGTAATCGTATGCAGGTGCGGGTATTCAGCAAACGTCCGGCCCAAATTATCCCACATGGCGCGTATGATCTCGCGAGTAGCAGCAGGGGAGGTATTAAGGCTAGCCATGATATGCCGTGCAGCCTTTTTACGTGATACGGCCAGGTGCGGACCTATCGAACGCCCAAGAAAGCCGCCGAGAGCCGAAGCACGGGCAGGGGATAGGCAACCGAACAGGGCAATCAGTGTGCGGACAAGAATGGCTTCAATAATGTAACGGAATTTCTTCATTTTGAAGCGGCGGGAATGCAGGTGCGAATGAAATCGATCAATTTGTCTGTTTCATCAAAAACTATATCAATTGGCAGGACGTCAATCATGGATTTTTGTGTGAAATCCGGCAGGCGGACATAGTCTTTTTCTGTGGTCAGCAGACGCGCTTTATTGGTCAGAGCGTCATTCACCAGCCGGCTCATATCGGCGACGGTGTAGGCATGGTGGTCTGGAAACGGGTGCCAGCCTGCCAGCTGGACTCCGGCTTCTGCAATCGTGTGGCGGAATTTTTCGGGGTAGCCGATGCCGCAGAAGGCAATATAGGGTGTGGCGGCGAGTTCAAGCGGTTCGCGTATTTTCACGCGGGCGGTAAAAACCGGTTTGCCGGAGGGGAGCTGCTGCCGGATATTATGCGTATCATCGCCAATCAAGATAAACGCATCAATTCGCGCAAACCCATCGGTCATTGGCTGACGCAAAGGGCCCGCAGGAATAACATGGCCGTTGCCAAATCCCATTAAGCCGTCAATCACACAGAAAGTGATGTTTTTAGCAATGCCGTAATGCTGTAGCCCGTCATCAAGAATGATGGCATCCGCCCCGTTGAAAACAGCCAGTTCGGCCCCGGCGTAACGGTTATGGGCGACATAGGTCGGTGCAGCACGATGCAAAAGAAGCGCTTCATCCCCCCAGAAGGTGGGGCTGTTGGTATCATCGACCAGCTCCGGGCCTTCAACCTTGCCTTTATATCCGCGTGTGACAAAGGCGGGAGAGAGAAATATATTTTTATCGCGCAGAAGCTTTATCAGTGAAATGGCAGTAGGGGTTTTGCCACTGCCACCTGCCACCAGATTGCCAAGGCATATAACCGGAGCTTTGACATTACGTGGCGTGGAACGTGCGCGGTGCCAGCGGCCAATCTTTGTATAGGCGCAGGCAAGCGGGGTCAGCGCTGTGGCACACAGGCTGGATTTATCTGCATTAGCGGGAGGGTACCAGAATGCAGGGGCTTTCATGCAAGGCCTTTCAGCAGGGGTAAGCTGGCCAACAGGAACAGCGGTTCAAGTTCTTCAATCACTTTATTCAGCACGTTGGTGTGGCTATGCGCGTAATCATATCCTTTTTGCTGAAGATTTTTAAGCGCGATATTATTGCTCAGAAGTTCACGTAATACAGGAACCAGATCGTTAGGAGTGCCCAGTTTCAAGGCCGCCCCTGCTGCATCCATGGCGGCATAAATCTCCTGCAAATTCTGGACATGCGGGCCATGAAGAACTGCGGCATTGAGGAGTGTGGCTTCCAGGGGGTTATGCCCGCCGCCGCCATCGCGACTGAAGCTTCGGCCGATGCAAGCGATTGGGGAGAGGCGGTAAAACAGGCCCAATTCACCCAGCGTATCGGCCACGTATATTTGCGTGGTTTCGGTAGGGGGCGCTTTGTTAATACCGCGAAACATATAAGGAATACGCGCGTTATCAAGAATATTGAAAATATCGTTCCGGCGTTCGGGATGGCGTGGAATAATAATCGTCAGCAGGTCAGGGAAAGTAGCGGTTAGGGCGGCATGGGTTTCAAGGGCCAGTTCTTCTTCGCCATCATGGGTGCTGGCATATACCCAGCAGGGGCGGTTTCCGATAGCGGCCTTTAGCTGGTCAAGCTGGGTTGTCTCGGCGGGTAATGGCTGTGCCGCGAATTTGATATTACCAGTTGTGACCACGCTGCGGCCGCCGAGGCGCATATAATAGTCGCGGTCGGTATCCGTCTGGGTCAGGATAACCGTAAAACTTTTGAGAATGGATTCTGCCAGCGGCCGCGCGCGGGACCAGTTGCGGAATGAGCGGGGCGACATGCGCGCATTTACAAGGGCCATCGGTAAATGTCGTTTGCCGATTTCAGCCAGCAGAGCAGGCCAGAGTTCTGATTCCGCCCATAAGATAATTGTCGGTTGCCAATGGTCCAGGAAACGGCGCACCCATTTGGGGCGGTCGACCGGCAGGTATTGGTGGAAGGCGCGATCTGGTAAGCGGGATTCCAGCAGGGCTGCCGACGTCGTAGTAATCGACGTGACCATGACATGGGCGTCCGGATTTTGTTTCAGGAACATGTCGACGAGAATAAGGATGGATTGAGCCTCGCCAACGCTGGCAACATGTATCCATAGCAGCGGCCCCTCAGGACGCAGGCGCGTTGTCCGGCCAAAGCGTTCCTCAACCCGTTCCGGGTCTTCCTTGCCTTTTTTCAGGCGGCTTTGTATCAGCCCATGGATAACGGGCTTGCCAAAAGTCATGGTTTTTTTATAGAGCCAGAATAACGGCATTCCTTACGTCACGATCCTCAAAAAAGCTTCAGGCCCTTTATAGGGCCTGAGCGGTAAAAAGCCAAGGTTATCCGTCAGGTCACGGGGTGCAGGTTGACCCGGATGTAGAGCCAGTCTGACAGCATTTCGGGTTTTTGCCACCTGTCGGTGAGCAGCCAGGGTTTGGGCAGACAACTTCCGGATCATCCCCTGACAGCAGAACGCCTGTTTTAATCGGGCCGCTACATTTTGGCTGGGTCTGGGTCGGGGTTGGAGTCATGCTGAGTGGTGCGGTCACACCCCAGAAAATATTCATTACATCAAAGTCGCCGGTTGCAGGCTCCCCACCGCCTTTTTTATTATAGATAGCCCCGTAAGTTTTCATGGTATCTATAGATTTTTCCCAGACTGTTTTTGCAGCACCAGTGTTGGTTGTACAGGCAGGCTCCGGAAATTTACGTGTATCAGTCGCACTGAAATCCTTCAGGGACATAATATTTCCAACTTCGGCATTCGCGCATTTGGCTTCATTCCACATGGCTTTCATGAGACCGCAATTTTTCATGTCGTCAGGAGCTGTGACCCCCAAGTGGCCCCCACCCAGTTTATAGTTGCTCCCAAAGTTTCCGCTTACAAAGCTTTTTGCGGCATTCGTGAAGTCACCTGTATGATTTTCACCAAAATGGACGTGCCCTTCTCCAGCACCACCGTTACCACCTAACACCTGCATCAAGGCACCAAAGCATA
>CAMLMM010000044.1 GCA_946481105.1 uncultured Alphaproteobacteria bacterium | reverse complement strand
CGCATGACCCCGGTGGATGGATTTGAATTTATCAAGGCGGTGCGCGGACGCCGCGCCGATATTCCCCTGATTTTGGTGACCGGTGACCAGAACCCGGATTTGTTAAATGAAGCGAGCAAGTGGTCTGTTAGCGCCGTACTCATCAAGCCTGTTCAGAAAGAACGGCTGATTAGTATGGTTGAACGGGCCATTAAAAAGGTGAGTAGAAAATCGGCAGGATAATTTTCCTGCGAATTATTGAAGAAATTGTAATATTATAATTAAATCTGATGGGATGATTTAGCAAAGGTACTTGTTGTGAGAAATATTCTTAAAGGCTCTCTTTTGGTCGGTATGACGGCAATCGGATTAACGGCTTGCGCCGATGGCGTCGGCCCAACCCCGCGCGAGGTGGATGTTCCTGCGCCAGTAGCGGCCCAAACTCGTAAAGAAGCTGTCAATGAAAACGCACAGTCAATTCTTTACCTGCCATTGGGGCAGGATGTACTTATGCCGCAGTCCGAGTCTGGACAACCCCTGCCGTCAAATATTGTCGGACCGTTTGAATTGCGGGGTGAAACGCTCGGCGGTGCTTTGCAGTTAATTCTTGATGGTACGAACATTCCGGTGGCGTTTGAAACTGACTCGGCCCTCACACAGACAATCACGGTGACCAGTTTGAAGGGGCCGATGGATGTGGTGGTCAAAGAGGTTTGCTCATTGGCCAATATGTATTGTTCATTCCAGAACGGTATTCTGGTGGTTAAGGATCGCGAGATATTTACCATTACCGTGCCGCCGATTGGCGCCGCGGCAGACGCGACAACCTTGCTACAAAATATCTCAACGGCCGTAGGCAGCATTACAGGTGAGACACCTGTAACGGATGCCAGCACACGCACCATTGTTTACAGGGCGACGCAGCGTACGTCCGAGCTGGCGCGCCGCTATTTCCAGCGGTTGCGCACCAATACGGCACTTGTCGTTTTTGAAACCTATGTCTGGGAGGTTTCGCTTAATGCCGGGAATTCAACGGGCATTCGCTGGTCGGCATTCGACCAGATTGGACGGCTGCGCTTTGGGATTAATCTTTCCGGCGCTGCCGATACGAATGTGGGTACGCCTGTCAGCATTGGTTTGCCAACCGCCTCCGCTGGTCTGAATTTTGCGACATCCGATGTATTCCAGTTTATTGCCGGTTATGGGACCGTCAAAACAATTTCCCAGCCGCAGATAACGGTTCTGTCAGGGTCGTCGGCGACATTGCGCGTGTCCGACCGCCAAAACTATGTGGCGTCGCTGTCACGCACCACGACAGATGGTGGGACAACGACCGTATCCACGACAACGGATTCGGTCGATAGCGGGTTTACACTGACAATCGGTTCCAGCTGGGATAATGCCACGGTTTACAGCAACATTAATATTCTGCTGCAGGAATTGCGTGATATTGAAACCTTTGACGAAAACCCCGATGCTGTCGTGCAGTTACCAAAGACGACGGAGCGTGAATTGCGGACACAGGTTCGCGGGCGTCCAGGGGATACATTGCTGATCGCCGGTCTGGTGCGCGAACAGGATTCAATGGATAAAGAAGGTCCTGGCTTTAAACAACCGCTGATTCCGACCAGCCGCAGTGCACAGACGTCAAACTCGGAACTGGTATTCCTTTTGAAGCCGCGCGTAATTGTGTTTACGGCGCCGAATGAAGATTCGCCGCGTCGCGGAACCCCAGTTGCCCCAACCGATATCAGCGCTATTGTTCCTGAAATGGCCCCTGAATCATTGCCGATTGTGCCGATGACAGTACCCCCTGTTCCCAATGCATGGGAAGAACGCGCGATAGCGGCGCCGACCCAGGAGGCTGCCCCCATGGCAGTTCCGGCCCAAGAAGCGGCCCCGGTTGGTGAGCCGGATCATGAAGCCCACCATATTCCGGAGTTAGAATCTGCGCCTGTCACTGAAACGGTCCCGCAAGATTCTGCGGTTGAAATACAACCTTTGCCGGAAGTGGTACCGCAAAGTTATAAGGCTGACGCCGCACCGGCAAATCAGGAAGCAGATGTAGCTGCTCCGCCCGTTTCAAGTCCGTCGGTTATTGTCAATTATGATGTCTTGGGGCGCTAAGGAATAAAGGATAGTCATGACATACGCTAAATCTTCTTCTGGAACAAAATTTCTTTGCCGGACAGCTCTGGTCACTTTATCTGCTGTCGGGCTGCTAGCGTATGCCGTACCAATGGCCCATGCAGATGCTCTGGGCGATCCCGCGGCGCGGACGCGTAACGCCGGGCAGGGCGGAGCTGGCGGATTGGCCGCCGTAGAGAATGAGGTTAAGGCCGGAGAGATTACCGTCGGTTCAACCAATCAGGTTGTTGTGAAATTCCGCAATGATTCAGGCAAGGATGTTAAAATCGGCAAGGTGGATTTGTATCCATCTTCGACCGTGGGTGCGGATGTTGCGTTGAATGAATGTGGTGGAAATGAACAGGGGCTTCTTCCGACCGGGGCCGAGTGCGCCGTTGTTGTTTCCGTCAAGGGCCTGAAAGTGGGGAACTGGCGCGTTGAAATGTTGCTGCGCCACGATGCGAAATCACGTATTGTTACATCCGCCATGACGGGGACAGTTGTTGCCGGGGATAGTGATGCAGACAAGCTAACCAGTGATGTTGAAATGATTCCAAACGAGCTGGATTTCGGATCAATGGAAACCAGCCGCCCGCTTGTGAAGTCGGTTATCCTGCGTAACGTTACGTCGCAAGCAATCAATGTGAACAAAGTCAGCATTGAGGCCGCCCCGCAATCCGGATACAGCCTGACCAGCGATTGTAAAAAACTGGAAATCGGGCAGGCCTGCGTGGCCAGCATCACGTGGGCGCCGATGTCGGAAGGCAAATCAGATGGTGTTCTGCTGGTGGATCATGACGGGCCAACCCGCGTCGCCAGCGTGAATATGAAAGGGACATATGAGCCGGAAGCCGCAAAAAAGGCAGAAATATTTCCAGATGCCGTTCCCGGAGCAGGTCTGCTGGTGTCGTCGCAGGAAGAAATCGATTTTGGCACCATCACGAACGAAGCTTCTATGACGGTATCTCTGGTCAATATCGGCGATCAGGACATGCAGCTTAAAGATATTTCACTGGCGAGTTCGGATAAGGGCCTGACGGTTGCCAAAACCGGTTGCAAGGCGATGACCGTGTTAAAGCCTGTCGAGGCGTGTGCCCTGACGCTGAACTGGTCACCTGTGCGCGAGGGCGAACTGGTCGAGGACGTGCGTATCGCGCATGATGGCGTACGGGGCATACTTGTACTGCCGGTGCGCGGGTCGGCCAGTGAAGTGGTTAACCGTGATACGAAAGCGGTCGTGGTGAACGAGGCTGGCGACAGTAAAGAAGAAATCGCCATCAAGCCGTATGAGAAAAGGCAGGCGCTTGAGGGCTTTGTGATCACATCTCATGCAAACAAGAAGGCCATTATCAATGGTCCCGGCGGTAGCCGCGTTGTGACGGATGGTCAGGATATCGTTCTGGGGGGCGTTGAGTGGAAGGCTTCCATTGTTTCAACTGGGGTTGAGTTCGTTAATGGCAAGGACCGTGTGCGCCTGCTGTTTGATAAATCACTGTCATCAAGCGGTCGTACGGCTTCGAGCTCTTCGTCGAGCAGCACATCATCGAGCGGAACTCCATCATCAGGTTCGACTTCGGCTTCAACTTCGACTTCGACTTCGGCAACGACCACATCAGGTACATCCACATCACAATAGCGGGTATTCATGGATAACTCAGATATCACGAAGGATGGCAATGTAGATGGAGGGGATGTGGCCCGCAAGGGAGCCGACCGCCGTCAGGAATCGGGGCATATGCCGCCTGGGGGAGTCGAACGCCGCCAGTGGCGTGACCGCCGCCGTCAGCGCGCGAGTGAGGGACGCGAACGCTATCTGGATATGGTCCAGCGTGAACGCGCCATGCTTATGGATCTGGGTATCACCCGTTCCACCGAACAGCTTCTGGATATGGCGGGTACACCACAGGCCGCGGAAGAGGAAACTGAATCGAAAGGTGTTAAAGACCATGCGAATGGCGACCAGCTGCGCCAGATATTGCCAGTTCAGTCCTGGCTTCCATTGAATATCCACCTGATTGGACTGCATGATGGTATTCTCAAGATTGCGCCGCTGAATGAACTGAACCAGCGTCAGAAAGACGCGCTGATCTCCACGGCTAACCGCACCGGTTTGATGGTTGAGCGCCTGGAAGTCGAAATATGGGACCGTTCAGAATTGCTTCAGACCATGCGGGCGGTGCATGACCTGTCGGCTGACCGTTGCGAAAAGACTTTGGCAGCCTGGCTAGCTGATACCGATAATGGTATTCTGCTCAATCAGTTCATGCGCGATATGCTGGCTGAATCATTGCAGATGCGCGTCTCGGATATTCACCTGCTTCAAGATAATAACCCGGCGGCACCGAACTGGATACGCTACCGTATTGATGGCGATCTGGTGCCGGTTCACCTGTTACCACCTGATGCAATGGCACGTCTGACGACGCTCATCAAGCGTGACGCAGGGATGAACTTTGGTGACCGCGTTGCGCCAAAAGACGGACGTTTCAGTTTCACCTGGCAAGGTCGCGTGATCGACGTACGTGTGGCGGCAGGCCCGCAGGCGCAGGATGGTGAGAAACTTACCTTGCGTCTGCTTGATCGTGCCTCGCTGAAGGGTTTTGAAGAATTGTTCAAACGCCAGGAAGATGTGGGGAATTACCTTTCACAATCATTGGCGCCGGAAATTAAAGGTGGTGGAGGTCTGATTATTCTTTCGGGGCCGACTGGCTCCGGTAAGACAACGACCTTGTATGCGTGTATTCAGCAGATTGACCGCCGCCGCAAGCATGTTCTCACGATTGAAGACCCAATTGAATACGAACTGCGTTACGCGACGCAGTGGCAGGTGCGCCCTGGTATGAAGGGCGGTGAGTTTTCTGATCTTATTCGTGCCGCCATGCGTCATGACCCGGATTATATCGTTATCGGGGAATTGCGCGACGCCGATACAGTTGAAACAGCCTTGAAGGCCGCCGAGTCGGGGCACACGGTTATTTCGACCGTTCACGCCGATACGGCGCTGCAGACATTCGAGCGTATGAAATCGCTGATGCCGATTGAAAAAGAACGTGCATCGACATTTACGCTGGCGCAGCAAGTTCGCGCCATCATTAACCAGCGTCTTGTTAAAACTCTTTGCCAGGGGTGTGCGCACCAGGGACGCGCAGGGGAAGTGCTGGCCCAGGAGGAAATGGATCAATTGGGGCTTGAGCCTTCGGTTGTGCTTCGACGTCACAACTCAAGCGGCTGCGATTTGTGTAACCGGACAGGTATTTCCGGACGTACCTTGCTGCTGGATGCCTTGCTTATCACATTGGGTCCTGGTGACAGGGATAAAATCTATCGCGCGCTCATGAAAAACGTGAATGAAATTATAGATGAAGATGGGGTTATCGTTCATACACGCCGTAATGGTCTGATTGACCTGGTTATGAGCGGACTTGTCGATCCTAAGTCGGCGCTTAACTATCTGGAATCCTAGGTGTCATGCAGCAATGGATCGTCCAAATCGCGTATGAAAACCGTCACGGCACCCGGAGGGCGGTTGAGACGATGTATATGCCGAGCGAAAATGACGTGCGCGATGCCGTGCGTCAGCGCGGCGGGCATGTATTATCGATCCGTTCCCACAGCCGGACGCCACTTGAACGTCTTTTGGCCCGATCAAGCTGGTGGCAGGTGCAATTACTGCGCGGGATCATGTTCCGATCAACAGCCACGTCGCCTGGCGTTGCTCTATGGAAAATTATTGAGGCGGAAACTAACCCGACCCGACAGAATATTCTGGCGCCAGCCCGCGAAGCATTGGCACGCGGGTTGGGACTCATGGATGCACTCAAGGCGTTGCAGATATTTGACCGGTCAACGCTGGCCATTATTGCGGCCAGTGAACGCGCCGGAAAATTGTCTGAAGGTATTCCGTATGCCATTAACTCGATTACCCAGAAACGCAAAAATACGCAGGCCATTGTCGGGACAATGGGCTGGCTGGCGTTTGACGTTATCACGATTGTGCAATCCCTGTTCTGGGGAAAAAGCACTGTTTTGAACTGGTTCAAGGATAATGCCCCCAAAGAGGGGCCGGAACTTGAAAAATATACCCATGTTGTCGGGAATTTGTCGCTTACCTGGGATATCCTTATCTGGGTTGCCTTCGGTATGGCCGGATTTATGGCCTGGTGTGTATTTTCCTTTTTTATGAATAAAGGCAAAAGCGATTGGCCAACCGCGCGTATGGTTCGTAAACTCCCCCTTATCGGCGGTTATATGCGGGATTTGAGCTTTGCTGACTCAATGGCTGCCGCGTCGCGTATGTTGCGCAGTAACGTGCCTATTAGCGATACATTGCGGCAGTCAGGTGAGGCAGCCAGTTCACCTGAGGTTGCCGCATATTGGCATGGTGCAAACGAACAGCTGGGGCGCGGGGTCGGTTTGGGAACTGCCCTGGACCGCGAACCCCTTAATCGCTCAGAGCGTCTGGAACTCGCAACCTTGTCTGATCTCTCGCAGGTTGCTACAATCATGGAATCAATTTCCGAGCTGCGCTCTCAGTCAGCCCGGACGAAACACAAATTGATTGTCTGGTTTGCCTTTCTTCTGACGGGGGTTTATCTGGCCTTGGGCTTCGGTAGCGCGATTTACGCGCTCACGGTGATGAATATGAGTATGGACAGCATGATGGGCGGCCTTATGGGCGGCGCAGGGAGTTAAGGGCATGGCGCTCGGTTTTAACAATCCATTTTCCAAGAAGAAGTCGGATGATTTGTTTGAATCCGAAGAAATAGCTGCAACGTCCGAAGGCAATTCAACCCCGGTTGAATCAGGGGCCGAGCCGCCTAAGAAAGTCCAGCAGAAACCAAATCCTGGCTTCGCCGAAAAAATGTCGGGCGAGAAAAAATATTTTGTGTCCGATCTGGTGCCGTTCCTGCCATCGGAACTTATAGGTGGCGTTATTCCTTATGTCCCCGGTATGGAAGACGAGGCTGTATGGAATGCTGCCACGCAGGCCTGCGCGACAGAAAAAGTACATTATCTCTATTCTATCGAAGACAACCGCATCTGGTATCTGGCCTGCGCGTCATCGGCACTGGCATCTGCTCCGGACAGCTGGTGTCCGCTTGCTGCGGCTCTGCCCGGTAACAGCGAATTCTGGGATAAAGAAACGGTTTATATATACGAGAAGGATGGTCTGGCTTCCGCATTACGCTGGGATAAAGATACCGGGCGGATGCAGGTGTTTCTGGGCGCTGCGCGAACGATATTGCCGCGCATCCAGAGCATGGACGCCAATTTTATTACCATCAATCCGCAGGTTGCCGATATTGTACCATGGCGGAACCGCCAGTTGCGCACCGAGCAGTTAGCCCGTGGCACTGCGCGGATGGTTGTGGTATCCGGAATTCTAGTCAGCCTGACGCTTATTCTGTTTCTGGCGGCCCAATACATCGTGACCAATTTCGTAAGCCGCAAGCTTGAAGCCGTTCAGCAGGCGTCCGAGGATGCCAGCATGCAGCTTTTGACCAAGGCCGGACAGGCGGCGCAAAATGATGTATTAAAAAATACCGTACGTATTCAGGAACTTCTGGACGATCTTGAAAAAATTGACGGGACGCTGGTACGATATGAAGTAAAATCCGGCAAGCTTGAGTGGGAAGCACTTGTCCCAGCGGCGTATTCAACCGGTGTCATGAGCGTTCGCGGTGTGGCGCAGCCAGGCATTGAGGCCGATGGACGTATTCGCATTAAAGGCACATCTTAAAGCAATTAATATGATTGTTGAAATGGATATACTGACTCCATGTCTGACGATAGGGACCGTAGCATTTTTAAGCATGGTCGCGGTTATTTCGTTCGTGCGTTTTCTGGCTCTGAAATTCAACTATGTTGATAATCCGGGTGGGCGCAAACAGCATGACCAGCCGGTGCCACCTATAGGCGGCATTTGTATTTTTATTGTATTTCTTGCTTTTATGATCGCGCAAGGGGCCCTGTCCTGGGCGGTATATGCGTCTTTGGCGCTCGTTCTGGTTGTCGGGATTGTTGATGACGCTTTCGGGATGAATGCCAGACTGAAATTTGCCCTGCATTTTCTGTCAGCCCTTATTCTGGTGATAGGTGGAGATGCTGTTATTACCAGTCTGGGCAATATTCTTGGGCTGGGGGAGTTATCCCTGGGCATCATGGCCATACCTTTCAGCGTGGCGTGTATCGTTTATATTCTGAATGCCGTCAATATGATGGACGGTGTGGATGGCCTGGCTGGCGGTAACAGTCTGCTTATACTTGGATGGTTATTGGCTGCCGCTGCCATGGGACACTGGATGGATGAGGTTGTACAAATCATGATCCTGATGGTGGCTATTGCCGGGTTCCTTGTTTATAATATGCGTACGCCTTGGCGCAAGAGGGCCAGTGTATTTCTGGGAGATGCCGGCAGCATGGCGCTTGGCCTGATGATTGCCTGGTATTGTATTCGTCTGTCGCAGCAGCCAGTATCCGCGATAGCGCCGGTCTCAATCGCCTGGATTATCGCCTTGCCCATTATTGACTCGTTTGGACTGCTGGTGGCGCGATTGAAAGAAAGGCGCCCACCTTTTGAACCGGATCGCCGTCATTTTCACCATCATTTTCTCAACGCCGGATTCCTGCCCCAGCAAACGACACCACTGATTTTGCTCTGGTCATTCTTGCTGGGGTCTATTGGATTTTTTGGTGTAAAGATAGGACTAAGCGAGGCTGTTCTTGGCTGGGGGTGGATAATCTTATGGTGGGGGCATGCCCTGCTTGTGATAAAATCTGAGAGGTTTATATCGTTCCTTCAGTCTTTTGTGCCGAAAACTCAGCATCAATAGTTTGGATCAACGCAGTTTTGAGATCAACTGGGGCGATAAAGCCTGTAGTTTTAACTTTGTCGGCTTTAAAAACGGTTTCTGCGCAGAATTTTTCAATACGCACGCGACTTATAGGAAAATTCTTTCCTGTAATAGAGGCGATTAAATCAAAAATTGATCCGGCAATAAGCCCAAGAAACTTAGGTAAGCGGAAACTAAGTAAGTGTCCTGTTGCATCTGTGCGTGTTGTTATGAGTTTCACCAATTCTGACATCGACATATCTGGCTTATCGACGTAATTGAAAATATGTGTTCCGGCTCGGAGTGACAGGCTATGGTTGATAAAGGCAGCCACATTTGTGACGAACGCCATGGATTTTTTGTTTTTGCCAGAGCCTATCATCAGGAAGCGTCCTTTAGTAATTTGATCCATAAGGACATGCACATTCCCGCGGTTACCCGGCCCGAATACCACCGTGGGACGTATAATTACAAGGGAGCGCCTATCAGGCTGGCGACTTTGCCAATCTTTATAAACTGCCTCTGCCTGTGATTTTGTTTCGCCGTAGGGGCCAATGGGTTGATGAGGGGAAGATTCATCAGGGACAGAATCCTGGTGACCGTAGACAGCAGCCGAACTGGTAAAAATAATTGTAGAAATATTGAATTTTTCAGCAACATCACATGTCGCGTGCGCCCCTGTAACATTGATGTCATAGTAAAGTGATTGGGGGCGAACGTCATCCCGGTGGGCGGCAGCGAGGTTGATAATCGTATCGCAATCACCGCAGATCGATTCGAGGCTGTTAGTGTCACGTACATCGGCTATCTGACAAATATGTGGATAGGCTGCAGAAGGTGAAATATCACCAATGACTACATCATGCCCTGATCTAAGCAAATCAGATGTTAAGCGTGTGCCGATAAAGCCGCTTCCCCCGAGTAAAGCAATTTTTCGTGGTGATGTCATTTTTTAGATTTCCTTCTATCGGGAATTTATCACTCATACTTGTATATAGAAAGCTAGAACAGGCGTTTATATTAACAATGTCCTGTGGGTAAGTCTGTGTAGAAAATGGGGGTGAATTGACCCGGCTTGATTCGGTTGTCAGTCTTACGAGGTAATTCCAGCCCCATATTCGCGCGCAGATATCACATGTTTCATTCCTTATATAAAAAGACAACATTTGGATTTCTTTTTACGACGTCATTGGTAGCCCTGGCCGGATGTCAGACCGCGCAAGCGCCGGCGGCCGCGCCCGTGCCTCTTGTTGAAGAGGCTCCCGTAAAGGCCGAAACAACTGTTCCGGTTGATACGACGCTGGAGCAGCGCGTCAGCGTTCTGGAAGGTAAAATGCGGCGCGCTGAACCAACACTAAAAAAGGTTGATTTAATTGAAAATCACTTTCAGGCCTTGTCGCTTGAATTGAAAATGCTTTCGGCAGAACCGTCGCCGCCTGCATCGGCATCTGTATCTCCTGAAGCGGTTATCAAGGCTAAGCCTACAGCTCAAATTAAGAATGAAGCCCCGGCAAAGAAAGCGGATGTTAAAAAAGCTGCACCGAAGCCGGAGCCGGTAAAATCTCAACCCGCAGTTTCAAGTAGCGAGCTGGCCATTACATCCATGCGTATTGGCGCCAAAGATAAGAAAGTTATGCGTCTGGTGATGGATGCAACCCGCGCCGCCGAAATGCGTTATGATTTGGATAATGGCGAGAGATTACTGGTTATCGAGTTACCAAAGGCAGAGTGGAAAGCGGTGAAGCCCGTTGTGCCCAAGGGAAGTGAATTGATTCAATCGGTGGAGGCTAATGCCAGCGAATCTGGCAGCCGTATCGTGATACAGTTGAAGGGCAAAGCCAAGATTGTAGCGACAGGACGGTTAAATCCTAGCGGCGATCTGGGGCACCGCGTTTATCTGGATATCGCGCCTAGCGCGGAGTAATGGTCGGCTTGGGTGTCGGCCAGGTTTGGCCTGCAGGTTGCCCGGGAATTGGAATTTGTACGAAACGGGGAATTCCTGGTATTACGGGTTTTTGGGGGGGGGGTGCCGTCGCCGCGTGAAATTGTGATTGATTAACAGTTTCCATTTATTGCTCCAATACTTCTTTGACCTTAGCAGCTAGTTGTTTCAGTGTGAACGGTTTGGGGAGAAAATACACGCCTTCACCCAGCGTATCTTTCAGGCGCTCTTCCGTGTAACCGGAAATAAAGATGATCTTCAATTGCGGCATCCTGGCGCGGATTTCCTGAGCCAGTGTAGGGCCGTCCATGCCCGGCATCATCACATCGGTTATCAGCAAATCAATTTCTTTGGTTTGTTCATTAAATACGCTTAAGCCGGCTTCGCCATTCTCAGCCGTAAGAACTTCGTAACCTTTATTGGTCAGCGCGCGCGTTGAGAAGGTGCGTACGGCGTCCTCATCTTCCACGAGCAATATGCGGGCGCTGCCTGTCAGATCGCGCTCTGCTTCTTCGCTTTGCGCCATTTTCTGTTGTGGCTTTTCGTCGTCCTTCACGCGCGGCAGATAAACGCTGAATGTCGTGCCGACACCCACGGAGCTTGTAACCCCCAGATATCCGCCCGTTTGCCGGATGATGCCGTGTACGGTAGCCAGGCCGAGACCTGTGCCTTTGCCAATATCTTTGGTGGTAAAGAACGGTTCAAAAATACGGGCCATAATATCCGGCGGAATACCGGTCCCGGTATCGCGCACATCAATACGGACCCAGTCACCAGTTGGCATGACGTCCTCACCGAAGTTCATCGTCTCGTCATTATGGAAGTGAGATGTGAGGATTGTCAGTGTGCCGCCATCAGCCATGGCATCCCGGGCGTTTACAGCCATATTAACGAAGACTTGCTCCATCTGGCCGCCATCAACTTTTACAAGGCCCAGATCATGTCCATGTACAAGTTTCAGTTCGATATTGGAACCAATGAGGCGGCGGAGCAGGTGGGACACTTCGGTCAGGATATCGGTTATATCCTGAACCTGCGGGCGCAGAGTCTGTTGCCGTGAGAACGCCAGTAACTGGCGCACGAGATTAGCCGCGCGGTTGGAATTCTGTTTTATCTGCTGAATATCACCAAACGACGGGTCGCCTGGTTTGTGGCGTAACAGCAAAAGATCGCAGAAGCCGATAATGGCCGTCAGCAGGTTGTTGAAATCATGGGCAATCCCGCCGGCCAGCTGGCCAACGGCCTGCATTTTCTGGGATTGAATGAACTGGTTTTCGAGACTTTTTTGCTGGGACAGGTCAATAAAGTGAAGGGCCATATTGCCCCCATTGCTCAAAAGTCGCGCAAAGAGATGACAAGGAAGAGGGTTCTTTTTGTCATCCTTCCATAGGCGGATTTCAACCGGATCGTTGCTTGGTGCTCCTTTGCCTATACGGTCCAGAACTGCGCTGATGGTGGGCCAGTCGGTCATGTCAATCATTTCGGTGTAGACCTGCCCCTCGATTTCGGCGATAGGGCGCCCAATCATTTTTGCCAGGGCTTCGTTACAGTCTTTGACCAGCCCATCCATATCTATAATGGCAACGCCAAGAGGGGATTCTTCAAAAAAGCGTTTGAAACGGGTTTCAGAATCGGCCAGCGCCTGCATCATTGCCTGCTGGGAAGTCAAGTCAGTGACGACCGCACGTGTGCATACCTGGCCGTCACCTTCATGCACGACCGTTTGTGTGATAGCCGCCAAAAATTCACGTCCATTACTGGCCCGCATCATAGTTTCTGTTAACTGGCGAACACCACCACCTTCTTTGATATCGTATGGAGCGCCATCGGCTGGCGATGTGACCAGAAATTCATGCAGAGTGCGGTTACCCAGGATATCTTCCTGCTTTTCATTTATCCAACGCGCGAAGGTGGCATTGACAAAGGTAAAGATACCCCTTTCATCAACCGAAAAAAATCCGACCGGGGCATTGTCGATTGTATCAAGGAGCTTGGCATGGTCTTCAGACAGGCTCATAGTGACTGGGCCTGAATCAGCGTTATCGATGCAGATATGCACAAAGCCAGACAGCGCAGGAACAGGATGGAAGGAAATTTTATACCGTAATTCATTTACATCTGCGCGCGTACATTCCAGTGCGCAGGATTTACCCTGACGTGATTCATTCAGGCAATCATCAATACGGGCTTTCAACGAACCGTCATTGTGAAAGATTGTCACCAGCGAGGCATAACCGTTGGATATGACATCTTTGCCAAGTGCCCGGAAACTTGCGCTTGACATGACCAGATTGTTTTTATCGTCCAGGAGGGCATGGGCGGTCTGGCTGCCTTCGAACATGTCGCGCAGCATTTGATTCTGAGCGCTGCGTGGGCTGTAGAGCCGGGAGGCGGCATAAAGGGAAAAGCCGCCCAAAAGCAGCGTCGGTACAATAATCATATCCATGGGGTCAGAATGGCAGATTTTATGGGGTAAGGGAATATATTAAGGGGCCCGGATTAACGGGTTTTACCCTTTTTCTTAAACACGAATGAGATAATTTCGGCCACGGCCTTGTACATTTCCTCAGGGATCATTTCATCGACTTCCACCGTATCATACAGTGTGCGGGCAAGGGGCGGATTTTCAAACAAAATAATATCGTGTTCTTTTGCTATTTCCCGTATGCGGGCGGCTACATTATCAACGCCTTTAGCAACAACAACAGGGGCCTCTGATTCTTCCGGTGCATATTTCAGGGCAATAGCATAGTGGGTCGGGTTGGTGATAACAACAGTGGCTTTCGGCACGTTCTGCATCATACGCTGGCGGGCTTTTTCCATGCGCAGTTGTTTCAGACGACCTTTAATATAGGGGTCACCTTCCGTTTGTTTATATTCGTCTTTGACTTCCTGCTTGGTCATGCGCATCTGCTTCATGAATTCCCAGCGCTGGTAAAGGAAGTCAGCCAGGGAAATAGCCAGAAGCGCAACCAGAATTCCGATAAGCATGCGTATGGACAGGCTTTTGGTTTCTTCGAGCACCACCATAGGGGATTGGTCAATCGTATGCTCAATGCCATTCAAGTAGGGGGTTACAAGAGTGAAGCCGACCAGGCCGATTGCGATCATCTTCAGCAGGCCCTTGATGAATTCGACAATCGACCGCATGGAAAAGAGGCGGCTAAACCCTTTCATGATGGAAATTTTGGATAAATCCGGTTTGAGAACTTCAGGGGCGATCAACAGACCTATTTGCATTGTCGGGCCGAATATGGCCGCCACAATCAGTACAAGAAAAAAGATGAATGTCGCCCCCAGGGTATGATCAAAAACCTGGCGCAGAACAACGCCAATACCGCCGGTGGTTGCTGGCATTTCATGAGCATTGGCCAGGAATGCCTTCAGAAAATCCGTCAGGTCGGAAAACATGCCGGGCGTGGCAGTGCCAACCAGGAGAGTGGCTGCTAGAAACATAACCCACGTACTTAGGTCGCGCGATTGGGCGACCTGACCACGCTTTCGGGCTTCTTCAAGTTTCTTGGGGGAGGCGTCTTCGGTTTTCGACGCGTCGTCCGGTTTATCGTCTTCTGCCATGGTTTATATCCTCAGGCAAGAATGATGCCACGCCGCGACGTGCGTCAAAAAATTAGGCCGCGCGGATTCTGTTGATGATCTTATTCCACAGATTATCCGTGTTATACTGACGGTCGATTTCGGCCTGACGCTGCATGGCACGAATATTTTCGTTTTCGGCCTGGCGGCGGAGACGTTCTTCCATCTGTTTTTGACGCGCTTCACGCTCGCGCGCTTCACGCTCACGAAGTTCCTGTTTCAGGTCTTCAGCCTGTTTTTGGGACATTTGGTTGGTAATCAGAATCTGCTGGGCCTGTTTCTGCCACATGTCGCGTTGCTCTTTCATGTCGTCGAGCTGGGTCTGAGTCATGTGCAACTGATCTTCGAGGCCACGGACGCGCATCTTCATACGTTCGACTTCGAGCATGTCCTGCGCGCGCTGCAGTTCGGATTTAATATAGGCTTCGGCATCGCGGGAAATTTTAACGGGGGTTGAACCGTATACGCGCTCCAGTTCGGATGTATCGATTACTTTCTCACCCGATTCATCCAGTTCAAAGGACAGGCGCCCGGATGTCATCGCACGCTGAATTGTTGCTTTGGTCTTTCCTGTTAACTCAGCCGCTTTTTGCAGTCCAACCTTGGCCATAAATGCACCTCATTATTGCAATGTAATTTTGGAATGGACGAGTGGTAGCATAACCCCCGAAAAGCAATCAAGCTTCATGAAATTATGTCCCCAGAAAAAACCAAGATTTTATTAGATTATTTTAAACGCTCATTCAAAAGGCGTGTCAGGCGCGACCATTGTGCCCCGGAGAACAGGTGGGCGTAAATGAACGGTAGCCAGCCTTTTTTGCGGAATTCAAGGAATGTTTTCTCATCAAGTTTGGCTAGTTTTTCTTCATCCACAATACGGAAGCCGGAAAAACTGATTTTTTTACCACCCGGAACAGCAATTTCAGCAGCCCGTTCAACCAGTAGCCCGGCCTTGGCCAGATCCTGACCAAAGGCAATCGTCTGCTGGGCGGCGGCATGATATGACTTGCAGAATTCCAGCGCATTTTTGGACAGGGTGCTTGGCTCCCCTTTTTCATCGAAGAATTTCTGCTTTCCGTTGCTGTCAGTCACTTCGTCATTCATGTCCAGGCACAAGGTCAGTTGATCACCCCCCTGAACTTCCGAGAAGATGAATGGGTAGCGGCGGATATAGGAGGGGATATAGCTGTCGGAGAGCCAGGCCCCATTATCATTGACGAACAGATTCTCATTGTCCCGCAGCCCCAGAATGGCGACCGGCGTGCCATTGGCGTCCGGGCTGAATGCGATGGGGTAGTGATGGCATAGTTGCGGCATCTCGATCATATTGACCGGCACGGCATTGACGCCCTTGGTAAAATTCAGCCCAAAATTCTCTTTTAAGGACAGATCTTTATGACGTGCCGCATCCAATGGCTCCGGATTTTTGTAGAAAAGGGGCAGGGAAGAAGCTGGCTTGGCGTTGCTCATCGTG
>CAMLMM010000043.1 GCA_946481105.1 uncultured Alphaproteobacteria bacterium | reverse complement strand
TGTTTGCGCACAGCATTCATCCCCCTATTATAGGAAAATAAGCATAATTGTCAAGGAGTGAATGAGTTCCATCTGAGAGAATCCATTCTCGACAACGGATTTCATTCCATGTAAAAGCATTACGATGGAAAACCTTGTTCATTATGCCACACATAAACTGCCTGTCTTTCAGCGCGTCTGTCAGGCAATCGGACATAGTATACTGAACCTGTTCGCGTCCCTGGGGCGACTCACCCTCTTTGCGGGGGTTACGCTGCGTCATCTGGTGACTCCCCCCTTCTTTTTGCGGCATTTGCTGCGGCAGTTTCTCGATATCGGCTATTACTCCCTGCCTGTGGTTGGGATGACGGCCCTGTTTACCGGGATGGTGCTGGCCTTGCAAAGCTATACTGGATTTTCGCGCTTTAACGCCGAAAGCGCCATTGCTTCGGTGGTGGTTTTGTCGATTACCCGTGAATTGTCCCCGGTGCTGGCCGGGCTAATGGTGGCAGGCCGCGTCGGGGCCTCCATCGCCGCTGAAATCGGCACGATGCGGGTGACGGAACAGATTGATGCGCTCAAAACCCTGTCGGTCAACCCAATGAAATATCTGGTTGTGCCGCGCGTCGTGGCGGGAACGTTCATGCTGCCGGTTCTTGTCTTTATCGGGGATATTATCGGCGTCTATGGCGGTTATATTGTCAGTACGCATATCCTGGGGTTCAGCGCCGAAAATTACCTCCACCAAACCTGGGATGTACTTGAGAGGATCGATGTCATATCCGGGCTGGCGAAAGCCGCTGTTTTCGGTTTCATCGTGACCCTGCTCGGCTGTTACCATGGGTATAATTCGGACCGCGGTGCGCAAGGCGTGGGGTCGGCGACCACCAATGCCGTGGTGACGGCCTCTATTCTTATCCTTATTTTCAACTATCTGCTGACCCAGGTTTTCTTTTCATGACCGCTTCCATGAAGATAGAGCTGAAGGATGTCAAAAAATCCTTTGGTCCGAAAAAGGTACTGGATGGTGTTAATCTGGCCGTTCCGCGTGACAGCTCCATGGTAATTATCGGCGGGTCCGGCACAGGAAAATCCGTGACGTTGAAATGTGTTCTGGGCCTGATCCGGCCCGATTCCGGCGAAATCCTGATTGACGGTCAGGATGCGGGGAAGGCGGGCGCGCGGGAACGTGATGCCCTGATGAAAAAATTCGGGATGCTCTTTCAAGGCGGGGCGCTTTTCGACTCGCTGCCTGTGTGGGAAAATGTCGCGTTCGGGCTAATTCACGGGAAAAAAATGGCAAAAGCGGATGCGCAGACCATCGCCATTGAGACGCTGGAATCCGTGGGTCTGGGCAGTCATGTCGCATCCCTGTTCCCGGCCGAATTATCCGGTGGGATGCAAAAAAGGGTGAGCCTGGCGCGGGCCATTGCCACACGCCCGGAAATCATATTTTTTGATGAGCCAACCACGGGCCTCGACCCCATCATGGCGGATGTTATCAATGATTTGATTGTTACCTGCGTGAAGAAACTTGGCGCGACGGCCTTAACCATCACCCATGATATGGCCTCGGTACGCAAAATTGCCGATTATGTGGCGATGATTCATCAGGGAAAGATAATCTGGACCGGGCCTATCAAGGATCTGGACAATAGCGGCAACCCCTATGTGGACCAGTTTATTCATGGTCGCGCCAAAGGGCCGATAACAGATAATCCGGCCACGCGGTCCGCTTAAATTACTGGGATGTGAGGCTGACGATCTCCGCGTCGCCGGCGGCCGTTCCCGATTTACGGGCGGATTTGCCCTTTTTGGCAGGCTTGGGAAAGGCGAGAATGGTTGCGCTTTGCAGAGGGCGGACCTCGGAAGTTTCGACCACTTCTTTTTCGGCCACTGCAAAGGACCGCTCAAATTTAATAAACCACAGGAAATTAGCGTTGGAGCGGTCGCGCACATCCGTGAATACCGGATCGATGACGATCTGGTTAACAATGGCTTCGGTGTAATTTCCGCCGAAGGGCATCTTGCCCAGAGCTTTGATAAGGTCCATGGCAATCAAACGGGATGTGTCGGGGTTTTCGCTGAACGCGTAGCCTTTATAATCGGCCAGCATCTGTTGAATCAGCAGCCGGTCGGATTTGCGGCAGCGTTCGGACAGGAACCAGGTTTCAAAAGTGGCGCGGGCCGCCAGGCCGTTGTTGATGGAACGGAAATCGGCAATGGCTTCGCGGGCGAAGGCGCGGCCCAGATCGGCCAAAGGTGAATTTTCAATCACCATCCAGCAATCTTTAAGGCCGGAAAGCTGTAATTCCCAGGCAACGCGGACCATGCTCACCAGCAGGTCGGCATTCTGTGCGCGGTTGATCAGCACGGCAAAATCAGGGTGCAAAGCCAGCGGGTGCAGACCGGCACCATGGCGGTGCTGCCACATGCGGCGCAATTCGCGGGTTAGCAGAAGGGCCCTGGTCGGCGCATCCAGGTCCGGGCGGACAAGAATAAGCTGGGCGTTGCGGTCATAAGCCGCATCCATGATCTGACGGCTTTCTTTTATCTGAACGTTATTCAGACGCGCAAAGCTCAGAAACTGGGCCGCCAGGCGGCTTTCCTGAAGCAAAGAAATAATATCGGCGAGCCCGTCATGCGTATCTGCGCAGAAATTGCCAATAAAACCGGCATCCTCGCGGAACAAGGCTTCCACTGCATTTTCAGACTCGATAAAATCGGCCGAAATCTTGTCATAGGCCATGGCCTTATCGCGCATATCGGCGATATCCTTCTCAAGAGCTTCGAGAATAGGATCGTCAAAATAGTCACCGTCGTCGGTAATTTCATTGTAATCCGTATAGAATAACGGCTGATCGCTGATCCAGGTGCAGCGGACCGGCTGGCTGTTGTTGATGGTATATGCGAAACGGCACGATTCCAGCGGCCAGATTTCCATTTCGGTTCCGGAATTTTGCCCTGATCCTGAATTCTTGTCCATTTCGACCCAACCTAATATCTCGAATAGTTCCAACGCAGATTTTTCTGCTTATGGTTCAATCTTATCGGTCGAAAGTTAATGGAAGGTGACTAAAAACGGAAAAAATCGTTTTTTTTCAATGTATTAACAGATTCCTAATGGGCTTGACATAGCTAAAATCAGAGTCAGACTAACTCACTGATTCCGCTTATTTATGCCGCAGCCCCGGTCGAAGATTTTTGATTTTCCTGTTGCCCGAAACGGGACATATACATCGCGGCAAAGTCAACAGGCCCTAATAAAAGTGGCGTATGCCCCCCATCCTGGACCAGATCGGCAATGATTTTACGGGCATAAGGGAAAATCATTTTGGGAATTTCCACTAACAGCAGCGGATGGTGATGTTCCGCCGCAACCTGCGGCATGGATACAGCGGCCCCATACAGGACTTCAGCGATATAGACGGTCTGTTCGCCGCGTATCGCCCGCACCGATATACGCAAGGCAACTTCATACAGCGAATTTATTTTCGGATCGTCCAGTGATTTGGCATCCAGATTAATGCTCACATCCATTTTGGGCTGTTCGAGTCCCGCGCGCAGCGATTGCGGCGCCGCCGGATTTTCAAATGAGATATCCTTTACATACTGGGCATGGACCATGACGGGCAGGTTGGGTGCGGCGGTCGGCGGGGTGGCTGTATCGGTCATTTTGCTATCCTCTAAAATTCTAATTGCTGGGTAGCAGAAACCCAGGCAAAGGACAAGCGTTCCTTTCGACGCAGGGAAATAGCGAGGTGGGGTTGTGCCACGGGAAAAATAACCTATGATAGGGAGAGTTATTACTCAAAAACGGGAATAAAGCGGTGCCTATTGATCTTTTGATTTATATCGTGATTGCAGCTGTTCTAGTTATCTGGCTGAGAAACACCTTGGGAACCCGCCATGGCGAGGAGCGCGACCGGTCGGCGGCCCTCGACCAGCTGGAGAAAAAAATACAGGATAATGGTAAGATTGTTGATATCACCGACCAGGTGACGTTTGTTGACGAAACCGCCCTGGCATCGCTGAAAGGCGTATCTTTTGAAGGCGATGACGCTGCCAGTGAGATTGCGGATTTATGCCGTTTCGACCCGCGTTTTGACGTGCGTCAGTTTGTCGAAGGTGCCCGTGAAGCCTTCCCGATGATCGTGGAAGCTTTTGCCAAAGGGGATTTGCGTACACTGAAAGACCTGCTGGCACCGAGCGTCTATGAATCTTTTGAGCAGGCTGTCGAGGACCGCATTAGCCGTGGTGAAACAGTGTCGACCGAAATTCATGCGGTCAAAACAGTTAAAATAATGCAGGTTAAGCGTATTGAGAGCATGGTTTTCATCAAATTGCGCTTTATCGCCGATGAAACCTGCGTGATCCGTGATCGTGAAGGGGCCATCCTGTCCGGCAACCCGGACCGTATCACCACCATGAACGATGTCTGGACCTTCGGCCGGGATTCGCGCAGCAAAGATCCTACCTGGTTCCTTTACGAGACGGCCGATGATGTCAAGGAGGACCTGAAAACGCCGGTTCCTGACTCCCGGAATAGCTGAAACTTACGCTGCCTGTTGAACAGAAGGTGCGATGACCTGTGCCATCGCGCTGTCCAGGACGGCTTTGGCCCCATCCTCCGAGGTGACATCGCGCAGCCGCGCCAGCAACTCCAGGTCACGGAACAGGCGCGTAAACCGCGCCAGACGGCGCAGATGCAGGGGGCCTTCACTCTCCGGCGAGATTAAAAGAGCCAGTATATCAACAGGGCGCTCCTCATCCGTTCCAATGCGGCAGGGAGTTTCCAGCTGGGCATATACCAGCACCGGTTTATCCAGCAATTCATGTTTCCAGTCAAAAACAGCCACGCCGTCGCCGATGGCCGGGGAATGGCGCCGCGTAAAATCCTCGAAGCGGTCGTAAATCTCGATAGCCTTTAATCCGGAAGACCGCGCGATTTCCCAAGCCAGAAATTTGAAAACCTGGTCGGCGTTATGGCCCTTCACATTCACATGAACCGATGTGATCGATAACGGGTCATGTGTCGCATTCGTTACTGTCATCATAGAATTGTCTCCTGGCAGACGGTTTCTATGTGCCTCTATGTATAGATAAACCCGATTCAAATCGAGGAAAAAAAGTGTTGCAATACAATAAGTTAACCAGATTGGGCGAATGAATGTTTTCGCCAATTTCAACTTGAGATTTTTGAAACTTCACTGGCGGGCCAGAGCCAGAAATGTTTTTCCCGTTTCCAGATCATGGCGAAGCTGATTCCGGCGGCGTTCCTGATCCGGGGCGGCCCCGTAAAAATCCTCGTGATAAATCCGCGCTTTTACCATTTCTTCCACGAAACAGGCGGCATAGACAGAATCTGTATCCATTCCACCGGCCAGATACGCCAAGGCCAGCACCACCGAGCCGGAGCCGCGTGTAATAACATAGGCAACAGTAATTTCCGCATCAGTCAGGTCAATCAGAAAATCCTGAATGCCCTGATGCGCGGCGGTGCATTGCTGCAGTGGCTCCAATCCTGTCGTGGTTTGAAGCTGGGCATGAAAATGCCGGTGAAACCAGTTCAAAGCTGGCGCCCAGACGCGCACCTGTTCCGCCCCGGTCGGGTCATCCCCCTCCGCGTGATAACAGACAAGGTCGGTATCCAGATAAGACTCCATCTCGGCAATCAGGGCATCGCGCTGGGGCGCCACCCGGTCGATAAGCGCCGTCGCCCACTGGGTCAGCGGCATTGTGGAGGTCTGAACCGTATCGGACTGTGCCTGCCATTCCTGGGCGATGGCTTCGGCGAGAGGTTGACTGGACAGGATAAGCTCGTGCCGGTCGGGCGTCATTATGCTGCGCCCGTCCAGTTGGACAGCGTACCCCCCTTGCTGCGGGAAGATGCCTGCGTCTTTATAAAAACGTTTCATTGGGACTGGCTGTCCGGCCCAGCTATCAACGCGCAAAGGCTCTGCAGATTATCGCTGGCCTTCACCTGGGACAGCCGGGGTAATAGACCGGTGAAAAAGACCTGCGCAGATAATTGCTGTCCGGCGGGCTGATTGCAGCTCTCACGGCCAGCTTCCAGGTGCAGCTTAGTGAAGCCACGCTGGTCATTGGGCATGGGGGCGAATACCCCTGACACCACAATTTTGCCCAGTGTCAGGTGAAACGGGGATTCAGCCGGGAGGGAATAGCTACCGCGCACAGCCGCGTCATAATCAAACGCCATATCCGCGGCCAAATTCTGCCGGCCTATTTTCCCGGTTACAGTCAGCATCCCGGACGTTCCGTCAGTAGCAGGTTCTATCATGGCCTTATCAATTATAATTTCCTGGCCATCCAGGGCCGTGCCTGTCAATTTAACATTTTCAACGGCAAAAGATTCAATCCGGCGGGATTTCAATATTAAATCCAGGAAGCCAAAGCCGATTTGCGCCCGCGCGACGGAGAGGCTGCCGCCACCCTCCATATTTATAACATTCAGATTTTCAAGCCCGATAAGGAATTGGGGCGCGATATTAAAATGCGTCAGTTTTTCAATGCTGGCCGTTCCCTTAAACGCATCAGAAAAAACCTGTTCCAGTCCGCGGCGCTGGGAATCGCCTGTCCCGGAAACCAGATTTAAGGATAAAAGCGCAAGCCCGATCAGGGAAATAAAGATCAGTAAGGTCCAGAGGATGAATTTTTTCATGGCTATCCTAGTTTTCAGGGGAGTTTATCAGGAAACGGGTCCCCATCATAGGATGGATTAAAACCCAGTTTGATAAAGGTTTCGCGCAAATCATCCGGCAACGGCGCCTGAATATCCAATATCTCACCAGATTTGGGATGCTTAAATATCAGCCTCGCCGCATGCAGGTGCAAGCGCCCGTCCAGGTGATATTCGTCAATGACCGGACTCATTCCCCCATATTTTTCGTCCCCCAGGATCGGGCAGCCGAGACCGTCTGACGTATGCACGCGTATCTGGTGCATGCGACCCGTTCTGGGCCAGAAGGCGACAAAGGCAGCGCGGTTATCTAGAGTTCGTTCAATAACCCGGTACTGGGTCTGGGACGATTTACCGTTTTTATTGTCAATGACCATGGCCTCTTTCCGGGGGCCTTCCCCCTTTATCAACGCCGCGTCTATAGTTCCGCTATCTTTGGCCGGAGCGGGGCTGACCACAGCCCAGTATATTTTTTTGACATCACGACCGGCGAACATCGTACCCAGCGCTGAGGTCATCGCCAGCGACCGACCGCAAACAAGAACGCCGGATGTATCACGGTCAAGGCGGTGAATAAGACGCGGCTGCACCCCTTTTAAATTGCGCAGCGTGGCGAGCATTCCGTCCAGATGCCGCGTGATATTCGGACCGCCCTGAACTGGCAGGCCATACGGCTTGTTGAAAACCAGCACCTGTCCATCATCAAAAAGCGTGATGGATTCAAGAAATTCTTTGTCCCCCTGCTTCGGAGCAAAGGTAATTTTCCCGGTTTTTTCTTCAGCCGGGGGCAGGCGGACGTCCTGTCCGGCGACCAGACGGGTATCGGTTTTTGCCCGTTTCCCATCGACCCGTACCTGACCGGTGCGCACCATTTTTTGCAGCAACGCGTAAGGGGTGCGCGGGATATGTTTTTTCAGCCAGCGGTCCAGACGCTGGCCGTCGTCATCTTCATGGACGGTAAAATGCCGGATGTCGTTACTCATGCTGCTGCGCCCCGCATAAGGGCGACACCCAGAAAGGCTGCTACTATAGACAGCAAGGTGGAGGCGGCAACATAAAGGAAAGAAAGACCCAGCGACCCGCGCTCAAACAAAGCAATCGCATCAAGGGAGAAGGCTGAAAAAGTTGTATATCCGCCCAGCAGGCCGACAATCAGGAACAGCCGCATTTCCTGGGCGTTACTTAAAGCCTGGGACAAAACCCCAATCAGCAGCGAACCGCTGATATTGATGGCCAGAGTTACCCAAGGGAAGCTTGTTGCGCTGGCCGGCAGCGGGATCAGGCCCGCGCCATATCTTAAAACCGAGCCTAAAGCGCCACCGAGGGCCACGAGTAAAAAATTTGAAATCATACCTATCTCTTCGGCGCAATCATGGCGGAAGGGCCGCAGAATCTCAAGGTGTTTATAGATAAAGCCGGGACCATTTGCGAAACATGCGGTCCATGTGGCGGTCACGGCCAGGGGGCGACAATTGCTGCGCCGTAGGCAGATCACACCAGCGCAGATTATGGGACTCGTCACTCAGGGTGAAATCATCATTTCCAGTTGTCTGAAATAGATAGGTGATATCAAAATGCCGGTGTTCCGGTTCCCCTTTGCGCGGGTTGGGCGGGATGACATGAACGTCGATATCAAAAATTTCCGGGGATACGAACTTAATGCCGGTGATGCCGGATTCTTCCTGAACTTCGCGTTCCGCAACGGCGCGGATATTTTCTTCTCCATCGGCGTGACCGCCGAAACAGACCCAAATATTCAGGGATTTGTGATGGTTCAGCAGGATGCGTTGTCCCGTCGCATCCAGCAACAATCCCGATCCGGTGATATGGCCGGGATCAAAACAATCCCGGTAAAAACAATTATCCCGTGCGCGCAGCAAATCGAGAATGGGGGTGCGGTAGATTTCTTCTTCGGCATCCCCCTGATAGTGCGTAACAGTTTCAATCAGTTCCAGACGATTCATTTTTTTCCCGCCGCAATTTGTCCCAGTATTCCAGGCGTTTGTTGATTTCCCGTTCAAAGCCGCGTTCGGGCGGGGTATAAAAACGCTGGCGCGGCTGGTCATCCGGGAAATAATTCTGCCCGGAGAAAGCCTCGGCCGTGTCATGGTCGTATTCATAGCCCGCGCCATACCCTTGCTGCTTCATCAATTTGGTCGGCGCATTCAGGATATGTTTCGGCGGCATCAGCGATCCGGTCGCGCGGGCGGTTTTGCGCGCCGCCTTGTAGGCCGTATAATTTGCATTGGATTTGGGGGCGGTGGCGACATAAATCAGGGCCTGAGATATAGCCAGTTCACCTTCCGGCGACCCGAGGCGTTCATAGACATCCCAGGCCGCCAGGCAAATCGGCAACGCCTGCGGATCGGCCAGGCCAATATCTTCAACCGCCATGCGCGTAATGCGCCGTGCCAGATAAAGCGGGTCTTCCCCCCCTTCCAGCATCCGCCCGAACCAGTAAAGCGCCGCATCCACATCTGAGCCGCGCACGGATTTATGCAGGGCCGAAATAAGATTGTAATGGGAATCGTCGCTTTTATCGTATAAAGGGGCGCGGCGCTGGGCCAGCGCAAACAGCCCGCTGGTGTCGAGATCATCCCCTTCATCGGTTTGCAGAAAAACCTGTTCAGTCAGTGTCAGCAGATAACGTCCATCGCCATCAGCCATGGCTTTCAGGGCTTGGCGCGCACCTTCATCCAGAGGAAGCGCACGTGCAAAATGCACTTCGGCTTTTTGCAGCAAAAGTTCCAACGCCTGATCGTCAAGGCGTTTTAATACCAGCACCTGGCAGCGGGATAACAGGGCGCCGTTCAACTCAAAAGACGGATTTTCCGTCGTTGCCCCGATCAGGGTGATGGTCCCGTCCTCGACAACCGGCAGGAACGCATCCTGCTGCGATTTGTTGAAACGGTGTATTTCATCCACGAAGAGAAGCGTATTCTTTCCCTGGGCCTTGCGCAGTTTCGCGGCTTCAAAAACGCGTTTTAAATCAGCAACGCCCGAAAAAATAGCGGAAATCTGTTCATAATGCGCGTCTGTATGCTGCGCCAAGATGCGCGCCAGGGTCGTCTTTCCGCAACCGGGCGGTCCCCAGAAAATAAAGGACGGGAACCTGCCGGATTCAATCACCCGCGCCAGCGGCGCACCCGGACTGACCAGATGGTCCTGACCGACGATATCGCCCAGGCGCTGGGGACGCAGCAGGTCGGCCAGCGGGCGATCACGGCTGGGTTCAGCCGGGGCCAGGGAATGAAAGAGGTCAGGCATGGGGCAAGATTAGCCGGAATTGCGGCGCAGGTAAATGTAAAACGCGCCCGTCCCGCCATGCATGGGCGCGGCCGGCGTGACGGCCAGAATGCAGGGCGCTATTGCTGGTGACTCAAGCCAGAACGGCAGTTCCTTACGCAGGACACCTTGCCCTTTTCCGGTTTCCTGATCCTTCGGCCCTTTGCCGGTAATGACCAGCAGGCAGCGATGCTGCTTTTTATATTGTGCAGCTATAAAACCAATCAGGCGCTTTTGGGCCGTTTCCCGGGTCATGCCATGCAGATCCAGCCGCCCGTCGATCGACAATTCCCCCCGTGTTAATTTCCTTTTTTGCTGCGCCGACATCTGCCGGCCTGAAACCGACTGCGGCTCTGGCAGAACGGTGGCTTTCAATCCGGATTCCCTAACCGAAATTTCCGGAGGCAGCTTTTGTTTTTTTGCAGGTGTTGCCGGGATTTCAGCAGGAATTTCCCTGCGGGGTGTTTTTACCCGCAAAGGTTTTACATCTCGGGTAGAACTATTCCATAAATCAAGATCATTCCCGTCAACTACCTTAATTTTATTAGTCTTTTTTCCTTTTTTTTCTGGCATAATGGGGGCAGGATAACATCACAATCTGAAATCAAAAAGGTTCTAATCCATGCATAGCGGTCTTTTCCGTTTTTTCCGGGGGCAGGTAATTTCAGTAGCGACCATCGCGTTTATGCTGGT
Organism: uncultured Alphaproteobacteria bacterium; assembly: GCA_946481105.1. Next base: position 6,780 of record CAMLMM010000043.1, on the reverse strand, counting down.
GATTTTTTTCACCGTGGCACCGGCATCGGCTCAGGTTTTGCTGGATCGTGCAAAACTGTCGCAATTGCCCTCCAGCACCCATGATATTGGGCTCACTTTTCTGAGTCTGGCCGGGGTGCAACCTGATTTTGATGAACTGGTCAAATCGTCGGCGGCGTATAAAAAGAAACCGGACCTGGCCAAGGAAACATTTCTGAAAACAGAAAAAGCGAACTTGCAGGCGAAATATCTGGCCCTTAACCCCAAAACAAACCGCCTGACGCTCCGCATGGGCGTTAAGGCGGATTTCCAGCGGCGCGAGGATGGCACATCCGACGTGACGCTCAGATTTCCTGGCGATGGCATGGTTTATTTTCCTTTTTATTACGCCAAATATCCGATTGCCCTCCTGGTTAACGATATAGAAATGTTTCAGCAATTTGGGCTGGGAGCTGATGAAACGACGCTGTTCGCAGCGAAGCTGGATATTACGGGAGAGGTAACCTTGTTCCTTGACCTTATCCCGCTGCAGGCCGATGCAAAAAACCCCTTGAAGCTCGATGGTAAATTACAATACCCATTATTGACCAAAATCGCCGTTATCGCTCTTCTTAACAACAAAGGGGAGCAGATATGGGGTTGGGAGAGCATGGTGTCCGTGAAAAAGGACTCCCCGCTGGCCGCGCCCCCGACTTCCACCTTGTCACTCAAGCCAATCACAAGCAGAGGCCGGTGATGCTATCACGTCTCGACCCTCTCATAAAAATTGTGGCGAGACATGCAGAAAATATTCATGCCAAGATGGATATACGCCGGGATGAAAGCACCATCAATGAGCGCAACAAGCGCGAAAATGATGAAAACGCCCATCAAAATATCCCATGGGAAGACACAACCGAGGTGTCGACTGAAGCTTTGAGGAATTTTTTGCAGGAATTACTGGGTATTTCGCCCGCCGCCGCTATGCCGGAGCCTGTTTCACAAGACAGGCCTGTTTCGTTCCCGCCCCATTCCGCTGTCCCTACCCCTGCCCATTATGATCCTTCTGCGAGCCGCGCCGCGAAAGCCTATCAGACAACGGGAAAAATGGTGCACGACGCCAATGTGACAGGTGAAGCAGTCACCCCGCGTCCAGAAATACCCGTATCCTCCGCCTCTGTCAGCCTATCGGCGGATTTTAAAGATGAGGAGCTTCAGCAAATACGAGGATATATAGAGGATTTGGCCGCCCTGGAAAAATCCGGCGTTACGGTTTTGTCCCTGCAAAGAAATATGACTTTTCTGGAAAGTATTTCCCAGGCTATCCACTTGGCGCGGCGGTAATCCGGGGTTTTTGCAGATAAGTTACGAAAATACCCTCAATTAAGTTTTAACCAATTTGCCGGATATTGATATTGTGTGTGGCGGCGCGATTCGTTCCTTTTGCCCGTCTCTAATAAAAATCTCTTTGGCTCCTCCGGCCCTTATCTTGGTAACCATGAATAACTTTACGTTTGAAATTAACGATGATTCCCGTTTTGAGGACTTGGAAGACGGCGGAAATTCCTGCCTTGAATTCATGGACGATCCGGATGCCTATTCGCTCGCGGATTTGCTGCATCTTGTCGCCCTGCAGGATGAAGAATATGACCAGATTACCCCAGCGCATTTTATCTGTGATGAGGATATACTTATATGGGGATTGTCGCATCTGCTGCAAACCAGCCTGGGGCGAAGCCTGGCTTTTGATGCGCGTTTTGAAGACTGGGCGCTGGAGGTCGACGACATTGAATCCGGCGAACCGCAAATTGACAGTCAATTGCGTATCCTCATTCTTCCGCGCGGAACCCCCTCTTTAAAAATACTGAGCCGGACCCCGGCCTATCAGCATGAATTTCTGCTCAACCTGGCGCGGGGCCTGCGTTTAATCTGGCAGGACATGAATAATATACGGTCCCGATTCGACCTGACCATCGACGACCAGATTTTACTGGAACGCCTGCGCCGTGCCGATCAGGACGTCGTTATGCTGCGTATGGCATGGGAATTACATGAGGTCGATGACGGGGCCTTATGGCGGCAGGTTATTGCCCATGACATGACCGACATGCCAACGCTTGTGGCTGCTCTGTGGGCGGAAGAGGAGGCGGATATCCGCCTGCATCAGGCATTATTGCCAGCGTTTCAGCTATATTTACTGTCAGAAACAACCTTGTCCGGAGTCGATGCCGCAACGCTCGCCGAAATGGATAAGCGTCTAAACGGTTATGAGTCAGTAGCCGGAACCAATATCCTTACCCCTCAGGATGTTCTGACAATAGGCCGGTTGCCCGAAGGCGGATCATATCTGGCCCCGCTTGCACGGACACTCGTATATGGCGAGAATTACCGCCATATTTATGATCCCCTGCTGGAAAACCATGTGCGGCAGATTGTTGCCGATAGCGACCAGCTGCAATCAACCCCCTTGATTTTTCACGACACAAAGCTTCAGGAAAAGATTTTTCCCCATTGCCGTTTGGACACGCGCGCCTAAATACTTTGACAGAAGCCTGCCCATAGATTCTAATAGGGCGGTTTTTTTGACACGCAAAGGGAAAATACATAATGGAATTACTGCTTGATCCGGCTGTCTGGCTGAGCTTCTTCACGCTGTGCGCACTGGAAGTCATTCTCGGTTTTGATAATCTTATCCTTATTTCCATCCTCTCGGATAAACTGCCCCCCCACCGCCGCCCCCTGGCGCGCAAGCTGGGGCTTATCTTTGCGCTGGTAACGCGTATTATGCTGCTTAGCCTGATCTTCATTCTGGCGCGGTTGACTGACCCATTATTTACCATTGCCGCCCAGGATGTTTCGATACGCGATATCGTACTTATCATCGGCGGGTTATTCCTGATCGGTAAAGGCACATTGGAAATTCATCACAAGATTGAAGATGCCGCCGAGGTTGGTCATGGGCATATCACGTATGCCGCCTTCGGCATGGTAGTTGCGCAAATCGTCGTCATGGACGTGGTGTTCTCGTTTGACAGCGTGCTGACCGCCATTGGCGTGGCCGAACATGTCGAAATCATGATTGCGGCAATTATCGTATCCGTCCTGTTTATGCTGGCCGCGGTGAATGCCATATCTGACTTTATCGCCCGCCACCCTACGTTAAAGGTTCTGGCCCTTTCCTATATGATCCTGATTGGTATGGCGCTGGTCGGCGAAGGCATGCATCAGGAAATTCCGAAAGGCTACCTCTATTTCGCGATGGCGTTCTCCTTCGCAGTCGAAGGAATTAATATGATGATCCGCCGTCGCCATAAAGCGGCTTTGGAACATGAGAAAAAGTCATCTACTTAAGAACGATGCTTTTATTGACGGGGTGTGGCAGCATTCCCCGTCAAGATTTCCTGTTACAAATCCGGCAACCCACGAAATAATCACTGAAGTTGCCGATACGACAGCCGACATGGCCCGGGCCGCAGTTCAAGCGGCCCACCAATCTTTTGAAAACTGGCGTTCGCTGCTGGCGTCCGAACGGGCCGCTATCCTCTTGCGCTGGGCAGATTTGCTGCAGCAGAACCTGGATGATCTGGCCGCGCTTATGACGTCAGAGCAAGGCAAGCCGCTGGCGGAAGCCAGAGGGGAAATTCAGGGGGGCGTTGAATCGATCAGATGGTCGGCGCAGGCCGCCCGCGAAGATAAAGGGTATTTGCTTGAGCCATTTAAAGCCGGCACAGGCGTTCAGATTTTGAAAGAAGCCGTTGGGGTGTGCGTTGCCATTACGCCGTGGAATTTCCCGGTAGGCATGATTACCCGGAAAGTTTCGCCTGCTTTGGCGGCTGGTTGCACAATGGTATTAAAACCAGCTGAAGACACGCCCTTGTGTGCGCTGACGCTGGCAGCTCTGGCAGAACAGGCTGGTCTTCCGCCAGGGGTATTTAACGTCGTACCTTGCTCGCGTGAAAATGCTGCGCCCGTCGGTCAAATATTATGCACCCATCCCCTGGTCCGTAAAATATCGTTTACCGGTTCCACAGCCACCGGCAAAATTCTGGCAGGTTATGCCGCCGATGGCGTTAAACGAATTACACTGGAGTTGGGTGGAAACGCCCCGTTTCTTATCTATGAATCGGCGGATTTAGGCCGCGCTGCCGATGGGTTGATAGCCAGCAAATTCCGCAATGCCGGGCAAACATGCATTTGCGCGAATAGGATATTTGTGCAGCAATCCATATGGGATGAGTTTGTTCCGGTTTTTGCCGCTAAAGTGTCCGGCTTGCGTCTGGGCAATGGCGCAGATCCTGGGGTTCAGGTGGGCCCTTTGATCAATGAGGCGGCGCTGGCAAAAATTGGTGGATGGGTGGATAAAGCCCGCATGGCTGGCGCTGGGGTGGCCTGTGGTGGGAAGCCATCCGATAAAGGCCGCTTGTTTTATGAGCCAAGCATTGTCACGGGGCTTTCGCCCACTCATCTCCTGCACAAAGAAGAGATTTTCGGCCCTGTTGCGTCTCTCTGCCCTTTCAAGGATGAGGCTGAGTCGATATCCCTTGCCAATGATACGGAATACGGTCTGGCCGCCTATCTCTATACACAAGACCCCGCTCAGGCGGATAGAGTGGGCAGGGCACTGGACTATGGCATGGTGGGAATAAATGAACCCATTTTAGCCCATGCCTCTATCCCGTTCGGCGGGCGAAAAAGTTCGGGCTATGGACGCGAAGGGGGGCCAGACTGCCTAGCACCCTTTCAAGATATCAAATATATTCTGCGTGGTATTTAGCTTTATGGAACATATTATGGAGTTTCGAGATTTGTTCCCCAGATATATTAATTGACTGAATTTGCAGAAAAAAATACAATCTCTCTAAGTCCATAGAGAAAAACTTAACATAATTGTTGACTCATGGGTGTGTTATGGGATAAAAAATCCCTTATTTTATGAAATAATTAGGGTCTTGGTACCATACTTTCAGGTATCACGCAGGGATAGGGGCTATCTCGACACTGCGTAGGCGGGCCAAAAGTCAAATCGTCATGGGGGAGCAAACATGCCCAAAGATATCAATGCGGTAGATTCAGTTAACGCGAATAAAGTTTTTGATGTGCCGCTTCATCTCCAGCCAGGTCAGGTCAACACCCTCTCTTTCGCGCAGGACTCGATTTCATCCATGCGTCTCACGGCCGGTAACGAGCTGGAGATAACCTTCCGCGACGGGTCCAAGCTTGGCATTGCCAACTTTGAAGAACTGGCCAATTCCGCTAATTCCTGCGGGCGTGATACGCTTATTCAACTGTCTGACGGCACGATGATTTACCCGGATGAGCTGCGCTCCCAGCTCACCAGCGCGCCGGTTGAGTTTGGCAAAGGCGACTCCAGCGTTGTGGCCGTGGGTGAACCGAAACCCGGCGAAATGAAACATGTCAATATTGAACCGGGCCATGAATACCAGCTGGGCTTTGGTCTGGATGGTGTGAATGCCGCCCAGTCAGGCCATAATCTGTTGCTGACCCTGCCGAATGGCGGCATTGTGGTCATGAATAATTTCTATACTTCTATGGATTCCGATCTGCCGCCCGTCATGACACTCAAAGACGGGGCCACGATTGACGCAGGTGCGCTGTTGGCGTCCTGCAAGCTGGTTGAAACCCCGTCTTCCGCCGAACTCGCCATGGCGGATGCTCCGCCTGAAAGCGGCCTGCGCGAGGCCGCGCCGAATATTGAACCGGCGGCAGGTGGCGATGCTGCTGCGCGGAACGCTAAAACAGCGCAACCAAACACAAATAATCTGGCCAATATTGAACCAGCGGCTGGTGGAGACGCTGCTGGCCCGCAGAATGCGTCCGGTGGTTTTGGGTTCGGTAGCTCCATTGATCCGGCCAATTTTGGCAATGTTAACGCGATTGGTCCGATTGACCCAACCGCCCTGAATTATGTGGCGCCCACCATTCCGACTATTCCTATGATTCCCGGTCTGGCCGGGACGCCGGTGATTGATAACACCCCTACTCTGGCTGCGGATGGGAAGGTTGTTGATGAAACCAATCTGGGCCCGATTGCCGTTAATGGTGCCGTGACGGCAGATTTTGGTGCCGATGGTCCAGGCTCTTATGGTTTTAATCCAGCTTTTACGGCGGGCGGTTCTCTGGCCGGCGGTACGCTGACCTCGCATGGTGTTCCCGTGGATGTCGTTCAGGCAGGGAATACCTACACAGGTAAGGCCGGTGGCGTCACAATCTTTACTCTGGTGATTGACCCGGTTACCGGGGCTTACACCTATACCCAGCTTGGCGTACTTGATCATGCGGACGCATCCAACCCTGATGATGTCATCAATCTTGGCTTTGGTGTGACTGTCACCGATGCCGATGGTGATACGGCAACGACAACCATCACTATCAGTGTGCGCGATGATGGCCCGGTTGCCGTTGATGATGGCAATACGGTTGGTTCCGCGCCCCTTACGGTGAGCGGAAATGTTCTGACGAATGACAATATTGGTCATGACGGATTAGGTCAGGTAACGCAGGTTACTGTGAATGGCACCAGTTATACCGTTCCTGCTGGCAGTTCTGTTACCGTGCCTGGCGTGTACGGGACGCTCGTACTCCAGGCCGATGGCTCCTATACCTATACATCTTCCAATACGGCGCTGGGGACGGATGTCTTTACCTATACCGTTGTTGATTTTGATGGCGATCCAGCCAATGCCGATCTGTCCATTGAAGTGACGGATCTGGATACCAATCCGGTTGTTGCCAACACCAAAGTCGAAATCGACGAAACGAATATCGTGCCGGATGGGACGGAGAGCATCTCCGGCAGCGTTA
>CAMLMM010000042.1 GCA_946481105.1 uncultured Alphaproteobacteria bacterium | reverse complement strand
AGAAACAGGACGGGTTCTTCCTGTACGGGATTGAATTCCTGAAACCACTGACCCTGCGTGACGTCGCCGAAGCCATCGATATGCATGAAAGCACCGTCAGCCGCGTGACTACGGGGAAATATATCGGCACGCCGCGCGGCCTGTTTGAACTGAAATTCTTTTTCACGTCCTCGATTGAAGGGGCGGACGGCATCTCCATTTCCTCCGAAAGCGTCAAGGCGCGTATCAAGGCGCTGACTGATGCTGAGAGCGCGGATGCCATTCTGTCGGATGATGATCTGGCCGATCTGCTGAACAAAGAAGGCATGAATGTCGCCCGCCGCACGGTCGCGAAATACCGTGAGGCGCTGAATATTCCATCCTCCGTCCAACGCCGCCGGATAAAAAAATCCAAATAGCTTAGGCTGCGTTTGCGACCATCGGGCCGATATGCTTCCCGCCGAGCAGGTGCAGGTGGAAATGCGGGACTTCCTGCCCGCCGTTCACACCGGTATTGGCGATAGCCCGGAAACCGCTGGCCGCCACATTTTCATCGGCGGATATTTTGGCCACCGCGCGGAAAAAGGCTTCGATTTCCCTTGCACTGGCGCGGGCGCCGAAATCGGCGATATCGGTATAGGCCCCTTTGGGAATAACCAGAATATGTGTCGGGGCTTTGGGGGCGATATCGCGGAAGGCCAGCACAAATTCATCTTCATAAAGCGGCGTGCAGGGGATTTCCTTGCGCAGAATACGGGCGAAAATATTGTTCGGGTCATAAGTGGTGGGCATAAATTCATCCTTTCAAGTCGGAAATGTCATCAAACTTTATAAAAATAAAAGAATCAATATGGATTAGGCGCAATTACGATACGATGTGTTTTGCTTTTTGCTTTTCTACGTCTTTTGTGATATAAGGAAGTTCTTACATATAACAAGAAAAAACCTTTTGGGAGAGAATCTATGCCTAGAAACGGGTATTGGATAGAATGCATGCCTTTGGAAGAGGATGTAAGAAAACCGGAGAATGGAGACGATCTTTACAGCGCCCGCCTTTCTTCGCTGCCAGATGTAAAGGTTGTCGCACCTTCTCCCGATGCGGCTATCGAAAAGCTGCGCGCAAAACTGCGTGCCCTTAACCGTTATTACCGTATGTTAGGTAAAGATTTACCCGAGCGTGATAATCCCGTGCGCCCGCCACGTAACTGTCTGGCGGGGCGTGGCTGGATATCCGTTTATGTTCAGATTGGCGAACAGGAAAATTCACCCGCGTAAGGCACGGCAATCAATTCTTCATATTAAGATCTATCAGTTTATAATAATAGCGTCCGGCTACTATCTGGCCTTTAATCCGGGCGTAGTGCGGGTGATATCCGATCTGTGTATACCCCGCACTTTCATAAAGTTTTATTGCCGCATCCTGAGTTTCCCGCACATCAAGATTGACAACCGCATATCCTTCTTTTAAGGCCGATTTTTCAACAAAATCCAGCAACCGTCGTGACAGCCCCTGCCCACGCGCCCACGGCGAAATAAACAGGCCGGTTAAGGTCACGGCGAAGGCCTGGGCTTCGTTGTTCTTGGCCGGCCGTACCAACTGCGCCGCCCCACAAATGACCCCATCCAGCCGGGCAACAAAAAGCATGCGCACGGGCATGGCCATTACCCCCTGCCAGAAGCGTTCCAGCAGTCCACGATTTGGCAAATCTACCCAGCCGAAACCGCCACCTGCTTCAATCGCGGATTCTGTTGCATCGCATAAATCATTAAGGTCACCCACGGAAAGAGGGGAGGTGACAAGTTCAACCGATGGAATAGGCTTTAAGGCAGATTGCTGCAAATTCTCGGTTGCCATGGCAGACTCCTGATTGTGGTGTGTATCTTAATATTTCATCATGAAATATTAAAGAAATCAAAAAAATCGAGGATGTATTTGTGCTGCAGCGCGGAGGGCTTAGTCGTTCTGTTCACGCGTTTTAAAAAGCGAGAATAGAATTCCACCTGCTAAGAGACTCACTGTAATACCCAGTGATATAAAGTGATTCATCTCTCCGACAAAATGACCATAAAACACTTTGCCGCCGATGAATATAAGGACAAGCGAAAGGGCGTAGTTCATATATTTGAATCGATCAAGCAGAGCCACCACGGCGAAATACATGCTGCGCAGGCCGAGAATGGCAAAGATGTTACTGCTGTATACAACAAAGGATTCCCGGGTAATAGCGAACACGGCCGGGACACTGTCCAAGGCAAACACAACATCCATGAATTCGATGCAGATAAGCGCCATAAACAGCGGAGTGGCATGCAAAGCCATCTTCCCATTTTCTTTCATGGGCAGGCGGACGAAGAAACGATGGCCATCAAGTTCTTTGGTGCAGCGCAGATGCTTTTGAAAAAAACGTATCAGCGCGCTGTCTTTCATGTCTTCATCGTTATCATCTGATACCAGCAGCATTTTGAAACCGGTAAAGATAAGAAACAGGGCGAATATATACAGAACCCATTCAAACGACTGAACGATAGCCAGTCCTGACGCAATCATGACACCACGCATCACTAGAACGCCGATAATCCCCCAGAATAAAACCTTATGCTGGTATTTTCGCGGGATATTGAAATAGGCCAGAATGACCGACATAACGAAAAGGTTGTCGAGTGACAGGGATAACTCGATCATATAAGCCGTGAAATAATCCATGCCGTGGCCGGCCCCCATATCGCTCCAGAGCCAGGCACCGAAAATACAGGCCAATGTTACATAAAAGGCGGAATAATACAGGCTGGTGCGCGGGGAAATGACTTCGGCACGCCGGGACAGAATGCCCAGGTCGAACACCATTAATGTGCCGATAATCAGCAGAAATGTGAGCCATATACCTACCGACTGGCCCATAAATTGGTCGTCTAGAAAAGGCAAAAGGGAGTTAAGGAAATCCATATGAACTCTGTCAAATAAAATTACGACACACTCTATTAGGTATTAAATACAGTGCCGGGGGTGAAAGGTCCAGTCTTTCGTCAAAAGAAATTATTATGCTATTGCCCGCCAGGCTATATCCCGGCGGCAGAAACCTTCTGGCCAGTTGATTGCGTCAACGGCCTTATAGGCGTGATTGCGGGCATCGGCCACATCATGGCCTGTGGCACAGACACCCAGGACACGACCACCTGTTGCCACTAACTTACCATTATGTTGCGCGGTCCCGGCATGGAAGATATGGACCTGCGGGAGAGATTGCGCCGCATCAAGATTGCCGATTACCGTATTCTTGTCGAAGGCGCCCGGATAGCCGCGTGAGGCCATCACGACACATAAAGATGGTTGCGCCGACCATGTCGGCTTGACGGTGTCGAGCTTACCAGTCGATGCGGCATAGAGCATGTCGACCAGATCGCTCTCGAGGCGCAGCATCAATGTCTGACATTCCGGATCGCCAAAACGCACATTATATTCCAGCAGTTTCGGGACGCCCTTCACAATCATCAGCCCGGCGAAATAGACTCCGGTAAATGGATGACCTTCGGCGGCCATGGCTTTGACGGTGGGTTCGAGGATGGTTTTGATAACTATCTGTTCCAGCTCCGGAGTCATCAACCGCGCTGGAGAGTATGCCCCCATGCCGCCCGTATTCGGACCGGTGTCGCCATCGCCGACACGTTTATGGTCCTGCGCGGAAGTGAGTGGCAGAAGGTTTGTGCCATCGGAAATAGCGAAATAACTTATCTCTTCGCCGTCCAGAAATTCCTCAATCACGATGGACGCGCCCGCGTTGCCGAAGGCATTGCCCGAGAGCATATCGTTCACGGCGTCTTTGGCTTCGGCCACGGTCATCGCCACGACAACGCCTTTGCCCGCGGCGAGGCCGTCGGCTTTCACCACGATCGGTGCGCCGAGTTTATCGATAAAGGCGTGGGCGCTGGGGATATCGGTAAAGCGTTCATAGGCTGCGGTCGGGATATTATATTTGCGGCAGATATCTTTCATGAATCCTTTGGAACCTTCGAGCTGCGCGGCGGCTTTGGATGGTCCGAAAACGGGAATGCCCAGTGCGCGGAGTTCATCCCCCAACCCTAGTACCAATGGCGTTTCCGGCCCGGCGACAACGAAATCGACTTTTTCATCTTTGGCCAGCCTCACCAGCCCGGCCACATCATCCACTTTCACCGGGAAGCAGGTAGCCAGTTCGGCGATGCCGGGGTTACCCGGCGCGCAGATCAGTTCACGGCAAAGGGGAGATTGTGTCAGTTTCCACGCGAGAGCATGTTCGCGCCCGCCGCCGCCAATCAGAAGGATTTTCAATGTCTGTGTCATAAGGGACTTTTAATGGCGATAGCCTTATCCCGCAAGCCAAAATGGTAATCTTCATAAATTATGGAAGATGGCGTGTAAATTTTGTTGCAAGGCAGGGTAAACAGGCGTAACAATTTATGCATGTTAAATCCTGTCGCGCAACTTCACGCTAATTCCGCATTCCTACTCATCGTGGGTGTGATCGTCGGCCTTATTATTAGCCCGGCGTTGCGGAGCCTAGCCTAGAAAACGGCACAGACAGGAAACCCGCAACGCCCCCGCTGAAAAGCAGGGGCTTTTTTACTACACGAGGATAAAATGGCACCGTCAAAAACATCCGCCAAACCAAAGATGAAACTGGTTAAGCCTGCGCCTGCGCCCAAGGTCAAAAAAGCGCCGGTGCGCAAGATGGTGTACGACAAGCAGACACTCACCGGGGCGGAGATTGTTATTCAGGCGCTGGTCGATAACGGCGTCGATACGATTTTCGGATATCCGGGCGGGGCGGTCCTGCCGATTTATGATGCGCTGTTCCAGCAGAAATCCATCCGCCATGTGCTGGTGCGTCATGAACAGGCGGCGCTGCATGCGGCAGAAGGTTATGCCCGTTCCACCGGAAAAGTCGGCTGTGCGCTGGTGACATCCGGGCCGGGGGCCACCAATGCGGTGACGGGACTGACCGATGCGCTGCTCGATTCCATTCCGGTTGTCTGTATCTGTGGGCAGGTGCCGACCTTCCTGATTGGCACTGATGCGTTTCAGGAGGCGGACACGACCGGGATTACGCGCCAGTGCACCAAGCAGAATTACCTGGTGCGCGATGTGACGAAATTATCGCCGGTTATTCATGAGGCATTCCATGTGGCGAAATCCGGGCGTCCCGGCCCAGTCGTCATCGACTTGCCGAAAGACATCCAGTTTGCGCCGGGGCCATACACCTCGCCGGAAAATGCCGATTTGACACGCTACCAACCGCGCACCCAGCCTGATTTATCAAAGATTGAAGCGGCTATTGAACTTATTGCCAATGCTAAGAAACCTATTTTCTATACGGGTGGCGGCGTTATCAATGCAGGGACACAGGCGGCCAAGCTGCTGACGGAATTTGTGCGTATGACCGGATATCCGTGTACATCCACATTGATGGGGTTGGGTGCGTATCCGATGACGGACAAGCAGCATCTGGGGATGCTTGGCATGCATGGCACGTACGAGGCCAATCTGGCGATGCATGATTGCGACGTGATGATCAATATCGGTGCGCGTTTCGATGACCGCGTGACCGGGCGTCTGGACGTGTTCTCACCCAACTCGAAAAAAATTCATATCGATATTGACGCCAGCTCGATCAACAAAAACGTGCGCGTGGATTTGGGCATTGTTGCCGATGCCGGAGAAGCATTGCGCGCGATGATGACGGTCTGGAAGAAACGTGGCTGCAAGCCGGACGCGGTGGCGCTCAAGGCGTGGTGGAAACAGATCGAGGAATGGCGCAGCGTGAAGTGCCTGGCGTATAAATCATCCGACAAGATCATCAAGCCGCAATACGCGTTGCAACGGCTCCAGCATTTCCTGAACAAGGATAAGCGCGATGTGTATATCACCACCGAAGTGGGGCAGCACCAGATGTGGGCCGCGCAGTTCCTGCAATTTGACGAACCGAACCGCTGGATGACATCGGGCGGACTCGGGACGATGGGATATGGGTTCCCGGCGGCGATTGGCGCGCAGGTGGCGCACCCGGATGCGCTGGTCGTCGATGTGGCGGGCGAGGCGTCGATCCTGATGAATATGCAGGAAATGTCGACAGCGGTTCAGCACCGCCTGCCCGTCAAAATATTCATCCTGAACAACCAGTGGATGGGCATGGTGCGCCAGTGGCAGCAGTTATTGCACGGCGAGCGTTATTCGAGTTCCTATACCGATAGCCTGCCGGATTTCGTGAAGCTGGCCGAGGCCTATGGCGGGATCGGCCTGCGGGCGCAAACCCCGGCGGAATTGGACAAGGTCATTCAGGAAATGATGAAAACTGATCGTGTCACGATTGTCGATGTCTGCGTGGATCAGAAGGAAAACTGCTTCCCGATGATTCCGTCCGGCAAAGGCCATCATGAAATGATCCTGGCGGCGGATGCCGAAAAATTTGAGAAACACTTAGTGTAAGATAAATGCAGCGGGTTTTTGGAAGTTATAATCCTGTTGAGGCGCATCTTGTTGCTCATATGCTGGAAGAGGCTGGTATCAAAGTTTCTGTAACAGGTGAGCATCTTATGGCAGCACGTGGTGATCTGCCAGCTATTGAAGTAACGGTATCTGTTTTGGATAACGATGATTATGATCCAGCAGTCGCTCTGATTAATCAGCAAAATACACTGCATGACGAAGTTGTGTATGAGAAAGGGACATTAACGTCTATTCGATCTATTGGTCGATGGGCTATATTGTTGGTCATGGCTGCTTTTGGATGTTTTGTTTTGTATAAATTATTACGATATTAAATTTAAAAGGATTGAAAGATATGGCGCGTGTATCACTACAGGATAAAAAGAGCGTATACGGGGCGGCCCCGACGCAGGACCCCATTCTATCCCACACATTGGCGATTATCGTCGATAACGAACCGGGCGTGCTGGCGCGTGTCGTGGGGCTGTTCACCGGGCGCGGGTATAACATCGAAAGCCTGACGGTAGCCGAGACGGAGCACACGAAGAAACTCTCACGCATTACCATTTTGTGCTCGGGCACGGTGCATGTGATCGAGCAGATTCATCACCAGCTGGAACGCCTCGTGCCCGTGCATTCGGTTGTGAACCTGACGCTCGAAGGCCCGCATATCGCGCGGGAACTCGCATTGCTGAAAGTCGCGGGCAAAAAGGAAAAACGTCTGGAAGCCTTGCAGATTGCCGACAGCTTCCGCGCCAAGACGGTGGATACGACGCTCGAAAGTTTTGTGTTTGAACTGACAGGCGCACCTGAAAAAATCGATGCGTTTATCGATTTAATGCGTCCGCTGGGGCTTATCGAAGTGTCGCGCACGGGCGTTGCCGCCATGGCGCGTGGTCAAGAAGGAATTTAAAGGAGAGTGTAATATGAAAGTTTATTATGATGCTGATTGCCAGCCGGATATCATCCGCAACAAGAAAGTCGTTATCGTCGGGTACGGGTCGCAGGGGCACGCGCACGCAGCCAACCTGCGTGATTCAGGCGTAAATGACGTCCGTATCGCCCTGCGTACCGATAGCGCCACACGGGAGAAAGCCAAAGCCGCCGGGTTTGAGGTGATGACGCCGGACGAAGCGGCCAAATGGGGCGATGTGCTGATGATGGCCACGCCGGATGAATTGCAGAAAGATATTTATTACACGTGGCTGCATGACAATATGCGGCCCGGATCGGCGATTGCCTTTGCGCATGGGTTGAATATCCATTTCAAGCTGATTGAGCCACGCAAGGATGTGGACGTATTTATGGTCGCGCCAAAAGGCCCCGGCCATACCGTACGCGCCGAATACCAGAAAGGCGGCGGGGTGCCGTGCCTGTTCGCCGTGCATCAGAACGCGTCAGGCAACGCCCGCAATCTGGCTATGTCTTATGCCGCCGGGATTGGTGGCGGACGGTCGGGCCTGATTGAAACCACGTTCCGCGATGAATGCGAAACCGATTTATTCGGCGAACAGGCGGTTCTGTGCGGCGGCGTCTGCGAGCTTATCAAGGCCGGGTTCGAGACATTGACCGAAGCGGGATATCCGCCGGAAATGGCGTATTTTGAATGCCTGCATGAAATGAAACTGATTGTCGATTTGATGTATGAAGGCGGGATGGCCAATATGCGTTATTCGATTTCCAACACCGCGGAATATGGCGATTACACACGCGGCTCCCGTATTATCACCGATGATACGCGTGCCGAGATGAAAAAGATCCTGGCGGAAATTCAGTCGGGTGAGTTCACCCGCGCCTGGATGAAGGAATGCGCGGACGGTCAGAAGAATTTCAAGGAAATGCGCCGCAAAGCCGCCGATCATCCGATTGAGGATGTGGGCACACGTCTACGTGGTTTGATGCCGTGGATTGCGCGCAATAAGCTGGTTGATAAAGCCAAGAACTAAAAATTAAAGCCCCGCAAGGGGCTTTTGATTTATTCGAGGGTCAGGCCGTCTTTGGTGTAATAACCAATGAATTTTTCCGTTTTCGCATCACGCAGGTAAAACATCTTGGGGGTTTTGGCGGTCACGTTATAGACGTAGTCGAGCGTGGCAGCGACGCGGCGTTTATCATAGCCGGAGAGGTGATAGAAATTCGGACCGACATTGATATAAGGTGCGCCATCTTCAACACCGTTCGAGCCTAAGATATCAATCACCTGCAGATGATGGATAAATTCAGGGCCGGTTTTACCGCTCATTTCCACCCAGTTGGCGGGAGTCCAGGTTTTGTCGTCCCACTGATTATTATGAGGCTCAGTCCCGTTATCGTAATAAGGAATAAAGTCCTGGTTTTCCCAATGGTCGCCATACCAGATGATACCCATGAATTTAGGATCGGCATGGGCCGGAGCTGTAAAAAGGAGGAATCCCATAAGGGCCGAAAAGATTATATTTTTCATATGCTTTTACCCGTAATCTATTTGTTAATCTATACTATGATATATTAATAAAATGATAAACCCGGTTTCGACATCGTTGTCCGGATTAATGGCGCAGTCAAAAAAAGTGGCTGTCGCTACGGAAAACATCGTCAATGCGGATAGCACCGGTTCGCTTGATCCCAATAATCCAAACCAGGCATATGCCGCCAAAACAACGCTAACCAAGTCTATTGGCAATGGTTCCGGCGTGGAAACGGTGGTTTTGAACCGGAATCCGCCTTTCAGTCCGAGTTTCGAGCCTGATTCACCCTTTGCCAATGCCGATGGTATGGTTAATTCCCCGAACGTTAATCTTGACGAAGAACTGGTCAATATCAAGGTGGCGGAACATGCCTATAAAGCAAATGCTCAGGCGTTGCGCACCGGGTTGGAGATGCAGAACACGCTGCTGGACGCGCTGGATTCATAAATCCTGATAAGTTTTTCCTTTCTATATCCTTCATTTTAAAATTTTTGTAAGTTAATCCGGCAGTTAGGGATGCTATTCCGTGGCGACGGTCTATATCATCCGCGTATAAAAATTAAACGGATAAATTTATGTCGGAAAAATCAGGATTCCTGGGGAATATCCCCCTGCGAACAAAAAATAAAGTCGCAATCACCTTTATTCTTATGATGCTTTTGGCGGCAGGGGTTATGACCCAGGCGGAAGGTGACGATACGCCCAAGCCTGAAGCCGCTGCTGCCATGACGGTCAGTATCGCCAGCCCCCAGCAAGCAGACTGGGCGGAAACGGTCACGGGCTCCGGCGCGATCGCCGCATGGCAGGAAGCCAGTATAGGCAGCGAGATTAACGGGCAGCGTCTTATCGAACTTAATGTCAATGTCGGTGATAAAGTCACCAAGGGGCAGGTGTTAGCGCGGTTCAATAAAGAAACGCTTCTGGCGCAGCAGGCCGAATTACAAGCCGCCTATCAAAAAGCCGAGTCAGACCGGACCCGCGCCGTGAAAATGAAAGACACGGACGCCATGAGTGCGCAGCAGATAACGGCCTATGTCACCCAGGCTAAAATCGCCAAGGCGCAACTGGACGCCAAAGATATCGAAGTACGCAATGCGGATATCATTGCGCCGGATGACGGGACGATCAGCGCCCGTATGGCAAGTATGGGTATGGTGGCAAGTGTCGGGCAGGAACTGTTCCGCCTTATCTGCCAGGACCGTCTTGAATGGCGCGGACAATTCACCGCCGCACAGATGACGCGTGTTAAACCGGATCAGGCCGTTACATTAACATTGCCGGATGGAAGGACAGTCGACGCCAAAGTGCGCCAGGTTGCCCCATCGCTGGATGACGCATCGCGCATGGGGACAGTATATGCCGACCTGCCTATTGGCAGTTCGGCCCTCGCAGGTATGTATGCCACCGGCGATATCGCTTTTGACAGGACTACGGCCGTTATTGTGCCTGCCAAGAGCGTGGTTATCCGCGATGGTCAGAACTATGTGTTCAAACTCGATAAAAATACAGGCCGCGCGAAAGTTGCCATGGCCCAGGTAACGGTCGGCCGTCATCGTGATGATAAAGCAGAAATTCTGACAGGTGTGGAGCAGCAGGATGTTCTGGCGGTTGACGGGGCCGGGTTCCTGAATGACGGGGACATAGTCCAGATTACGAATGATACGGTAGCCAGTAATGCAGCAGGAAAATAAATAATGAACTTCGCCACCTGGTCGATCAAGAATCCTATTCCGGCCATTCTGTTCTTTATAATGATGACATTTGCGGGGCTGTATGGCTTTCGCAACCTGCCTATCCAAAACTTCCCCGACATAGAACTGCCGACAATCAATGTGTCGCTGTCCCTTCCTGGCGCCGCACCGGCTCAGCTGGAAACCGAAGTGGCCCGCAAGGTTGAAAACTCGATAGCGACCTTGTCCGGTATTAAGCATATCATGACGTCGATTACCGATGGTCAGGTAACGATTATTGCCGAGTTTGTGCTTGAAAAGGAGCTTTCAGACGCGCTGATCGAAACCAAGGATGCCGTCGATCAGGTGCGTTCCGATTTGCCGACGGACCTTTTGCCGCCCACGGTGTCGGCGGTCAATATCGGTGGCGCGCCGCTTATTACTTATTCTGTTACGTCGGAACGCATGAATGAAACCGACCTGTCCTGGTTTATCGATGACAAAATCAGCAAGACATTGCTGGGCGTTAAAGGGGTAGGGCAATTTGATCGTCTGGGCGGTGTCAATCGGGAAGTCCGGGTTGAAGTCGATCCGGTGCGCATGGCGGCGCTCAACGTTACCGCCAATGATATTTCGCATGCGCTGAAATCCATTCAGGTGGAATCATCGGGGGGACGGGGGCAGCTTGGGCAGGTAGAGCAGTCGGTGCGGACCATTGCCACCGTAAAACAGGCCTCGGATTTAAAGGCATTATCTATCTCACTGGCCGATGGCCGCCATATACGGCTGGATCAGGTCGCGGACATATCCGATACATACGCGGATGCGGCGCAGGCAGCGTTGCTTGACGGGAAGCCTGCTGTCGGGTTCCAGATTTTTCGTTCCAAAGGGTTTGATGAGACAAAGATTGCAGAATCGGTCGCGGAAGCCCTTAAAAAACTTGAGGATACGCATCCGGGTTTAAAATTTACGGAAGTCAGCAATACAGTTGATTATACAATGGAGCAGTACCGTGGTTCCATGGATATGCTTTATGAAGGCGCATTCCTTGCGGTTCTGGTGGTGTGGTTTTTCCTGCGTGACTGGCGGGCTACACTGATTTCGGCGGCAGCTTTGCCCCTTTCCATGATCCCAACGTTTGCCGCCATGGAATGGCTGGGCTATTCCCTGAATACATTAACGCTTCTGGCGCAGGCGGTTGTGGTCGGTATTCTGGTCGACGATGCGATTGTTGAAATCGAAAATATTGCCCGTCATAAGCAGATGGGAAAATCCATCCGCGAAGCAGCCACGGATGCGGTGAATGAAATCGCCATGGCGGTGATTGCCACCACATTGACGCTGGTGGTCGTATTCCTGCCGACGTCGCTGATGTCCGGGGTGTCGGGACTGTTCTTCAAGCAGTTCGGCTGGACGATTGTTATTTCGGTTATGGCGTCGCTACTGGTGGCGCGCTTATTAACTCCCGTTATGGCCGTCTATTTCATGAAAGATGAAGTTCAGCCACACCGACCAGACGGCTGGATCATGACGAAATATCTGGCCCTGGTACGCTGGTGCCTGGGGCATATGAAATCGACGATGACGTTTGCTTTGCTGTTCCTGGTAACGACGTTTGTCCTGGCCGGAAAACTGCCAGCCGGGTTCGTTCCTGCATCGGATATCGGCTTTACGATGATCAATATGGAATTGCCCCCCGGCAGCAGCCTGAAAGACAGTGTGAATATCACCGAGAATGTACGAAAGGCCATTCAGGATGTTGAGGGCATTGAGCATATATTTTCTGCTGTCGGCGTTGCCCAGATGATCAATGGCGGGCAGATGCAGGCGGGCGAAGTGCGCAAGGCGACCATCACCGTCCAGTTTTTGCCCCGCGGCGAGCGTCCCAGCCAGACGGACATCGAAAATAACATTCGTGCGCGGCTGAAGAATATCGCCGGGGCGCGTTTTGCACTGGGGACCGGGAATGTCGGAGAGAAGCTGTCGATTATTCTTTCGAGCGATTATGCTGAAGCCCTGAACTCCACCGCGCAGAAACTTGAGCGCGACCTGCGTTCCATTCCAACCTTGAGCAATATCAGTTCAACCGCCAGCCTGCAGCGCCCGGAAATCATTATTCGCCCCAACATGGAGCGGGCTGCGGAATTGGGGGTTTCAACGGAAACCATTGGGGATGTGGTCCGCGTGGCGACGACGGGCGATTTTGATGCGCAATTGTCCAAGCTGAATCTTGATAATCGCCAGATATATGTTCGTGTGCGTGTCGCCGACAAAGCGCGCCAGGATATCAACACGATAGCCAATCTGCGCGTGCCCACACGCAACGGCACCACGGCATTGTCATCCATTGCCGATATATCCATGAGTACAGGACCATCACAGATTGACCGGTATGACCGCAACCGTTATGTGACAGTTAGCGCCGATCTGGGCGGGCAGGCGCTGGGCAAGGCATTGGAAGATGCCATGGAATTACCGTCGATCAAGAATCGTCCGAGCAATGTCAATTTAATCCAAACCGGTGATGCCGAGATCATGATGGAGCTTTTTACCGGTTTCGGAATTGCCATGCTGACGGGTATATCGTGTGTGTTGTGCGTGCTTATCCTGCTGTTTAAAGATTTTCTGCAGCCGGTCACGATTATTTCAGCCTTGCCGCTGTCATTTGGCGGATCGGTTATTGCCCTGCTGATTACCAATGGCGAAATGAACCTGCCGACGCTGATCGGTATCGTGATGCTGATGGGAGTCGTTACCAAAAACTCAATCCTGCTGGTTGAATACACGATTGTGAGTATGCGCGACCGTGGCATGACTCCACGTGATGCTGTCATTGATGCCTGCCATAAACGTGCGCGCCCGATTGTCATGACGACGATTGCCATGATTGCGGGGATGACACCCGTGGCCCTTGGTTTCGGTGGCGACCCGAGTTTCCGCCAGCCAATGGCGATTGCCGTGATTGGCGGTCTGGTCACGTCAACGGCCCTGAGTCTGCTGGTGGTGCCGGTGACGTTTACGTATATCCAGCGTTTTGAAAGCTGGGTGGTGCGCAAATTTAAACCATCCCATGTCTAATCCCTTATTTTATCCACAGTAAATTTGACATAATATTTTTCCTAGATAATTGAATCAATTATAAAATTACGATACAATCCACAGGGGCGCATTCGCGCCATTCTGTGATTCTTATGTTTGCATATTCAATAAAAATCCTGCGACCTGCACTTCTGGGGGCGCTCTCTGTCCTGCTCTGCGCCTGCGGTGCGCAGACGGCTGACCTCGATACAGCGAAACATGAAGATATACTCCGCACCGATCGAATCAGCCCAACGCCCGAACAGAAAATTACGCTGACTTTACCGGATGCGCTGGCGCGCGGCGTGGATGCCAATTTGGATGCGCGCGTAGCCGCTATGGAAATATTATCGCAGGAAGGGAATGTTACGCTGGAAAAACTGGCGGCTTTGCCAAGTCTGACCGCCTCACGCGGGTTTGTCCGCCGCAATAATGACGGCGCATCGTCCAGCGTGTCGGTTATCAGCGGCTTGCAATCTTTGGAGCCATCCCAGTCCACCGACCGTCTGCGCCGGGTATCGGAGGTGCAGACAAGCTGGAATTTGCTGGATGCGGCCCTCGCCATGGCACAGGCCGAAACGGCCAGTGAACAGACAAAGATTACGCAGGAACGTTACAGCAAGGTCATTCAGAATATTGAGCGGGATGTTTATGCCGCCTATTGGCGCGCCTGGGCGTTCCAGAACACCATTGACACGACACGGGCGCTGCTGAATGAAAGCGATAGTCAATATCTACATATTAATCAGGCAATTGATAAAAATTTATTGTCATCCGATGAGGCAAGCGAAAAAATCGCCCTGATCCATGATCGGCAGCGCATTCTTGAAGAATTGCAGATTGGCCTGAGTCAGGCATCTGCCGATTTGAAGGGCCTGCTGTCAATTCCGCAGACAACCGAGATTATTTTAACGAAACCTGTTGATGATGGCCGTGGCAGAAAATTGTTACAGACAAAAATAGCGGATCAGGAATTGCAGGCCCTCAAGAACCGCCCTGAGATGCGTGAAGAAGTTCTGCAACGAAATGTGGCCATTCAAAACACACGGCGCGAGGTATTCAAAACATTTCCGGGGGCCAGCCTGCTCTTCTCGTACAATACGGACAGCAATAGTTTCCTTCAGGAATCGGAATGGACCAGCCTGACGGGCAATATCGTTCAAAACATCCTGAATATATTTACCTTGCCGGCGCGCTATAAAGCTGCAGAAGCCAAGCAGGATGTCGCCGATGCACGCCGTCAGGCGCTGAACGCGGCCATCCTCGCGCAGGTGCATATCGGTCGTACCCGGCTAAAGAACAGTCAGGCCGTCTATAATCATGCGTTGCAAGCTTATCAGAATGCCGCGACCCGCACCAAGGTCCTGAATGCGAAAAGTAAAATAGGACAGGTTTCAAAGGCCGACAGCCTGCTGGCGCGCATTGACTCGCAGGTCAATAATCTGCGTATGCAGGCGGCTCATGCTGATTACCAGGATGCTACTGCCGCCATGATCAATACGCTCGGGCAGAATTTGACAGGCGGAGGCAAGGGAACGTAATGAACAGGCAAACTGTCATTGCTGCTCTGGCTGTGTCTGTCCTGGTTACAGGCAGTTGCGCTATGGCTTATACATATGAGCCAATTGAAGTCAAACGAGTTCAGTCAACGATGTCGCGTATATGGCAGGCCTATGACGCCGCCTTGTTTGAGGCGCAGAGCCAGGTTGCTCGGATTTCATCTTATTTCAATTCTGCTAAAAAAACTGAAAATGTGGTCGAGGTTCAGCATAAACAGGAACCAGTACGCCATATCACCCTGTCAGAGATCAAGCAGAAGAAACTGGAAAAGGAACTGGCGCAGGAGGAACCGGCTTCCGGAACTCCGGCGACCTCCAGCTCCGCCTGGAAGCCGGAAACAGATATGCTGACAATTGATGCTATCCTGACCCCGCAGACATTTACAGTAATTTCGAGTTCACAGGATGGCCGCATTGCGGATGTGCCCCTAGATAATGGCGACAGTTTTAAAAAAGATGACATTCTGGTGAAATATGACTGTGCTGACCTAGAGGCCGAAGCCGAGATGGCAGGATTGCAGAAAGACCTGACCAAGAAAAAAGCCGCAGACACAAATCAATTATTCAAGCTGGATATCATTTCCGATGTGGAGCGTTTGAATAGCGAAACTGAAGATAAGCAGGCCGATGCCAAGCTGAAAATTTATAAGGCGCGTCTGGATGCTTGCACTATACGCGCCGCGTTTGACGGCCATGTGACAAAGCGCCTGGCAAATGCCGGTGAATATACCCGTACAGACCGCGTATTGATGGAAGTAGCGTCCGATGAGCCGTTGCAGGCGGAATTTCTGGCGCCATCAAAATGGCTGCGCTGGGTCAATGTGGGTGCGCCCCTTACTATTGCCATTAATGAAACAGAAAAGACCTATACAGCTAAAGTTACCCGCGTTTACGGCGCAATTGATCCTGTCAGCCAGTCTATTCAGATGCGGGCCACGCTCGATAATTACTCGGATATCCTGCTGCCTGGCATGAGTGGTAAAATCACGCTGAGTGTTGCCGCCATTGAAAAGGCGGGTGTTAAAGGATTTCTGCAGGCGAAGAAGTAAGGTCTGGTATGGAAAAATTGCTGACTTTACTCACCTTGGAACGTCAGGCGCAGGAAGCAAACAGTCTTCTCGCTTATGCCCATGTTGTCGTCAATGAAACACAAAAGCTTGTGCCCTATAAGCAGGCGATATTCTGGCATAAACTCTATGGCCGGATACAGTTGGAAAAAATTTCGGGCAACGCCGTTCTTGATACAAAAAGTAGTTATGCGCAAACCATAGAAACCAAGCTGAAAAGGTTTTTAAAAGAACCATCGGCTTCGTCCGTGACGGTACATGCGGATAATGAAAACCCGGTTATTGTGGTACGGCTGCAGACACGTCAGGAAGGGTTGCTGGGCGGTTTGTGGATCGAGTGCGATACGATACCGGATGCAGCCAAAACACAGATATTGCAGGAATTATCCGGACCGTACAGCGTGGCCCTGGCGTTGCAGGCGATGCGTGGTCATCACTGGATATGGCGGCGATTGAGAAATATAACGAAACACCGAAAATGGATTATCGTCGCGACCATTGTTCTTATTTTATTCCCTGTGCGCATGACCATCACCGCGCCGGCAGAAATTATCGCGGAAGACGCGTATCGTGTGACGATCCCGTTTGATGGTGTCATCGAGAAAGTTGTGGTGGAGCCGGGCGATAAAGTTACCAAGGGACAAATTCTGGCCCGGATGGAGAATACAAACTTTTCAGCAGATGCGAATCTGGCCAAACAGGCCTTGGAGACGAGCGAATCTTCATTGGCACGTTTGCGTCGTGAAGCCCTGATGTCTCCGGATAAGAAGAATCAGCTTGGGACAATTGAATCAGAAATGGCCGAAAAGAAGATTCAATATGATTATGCGCGGACGATTGAAGAAAAAGGCGACATCATGGCCCCCGCCGAGGGCGTAGTCATCTTTGCCGATGCACATAGGCTGCAGGGAAAACCTGTTCAGACAGGTGAACCCATCATGATGGTTGCCGATACCAGTCAATATAGGCTGCGCATCAGTGTTCCTGTTGATGCCATGGTTCCGATTAATCTGGATTCGGGTGTATCATTTTATTTGAATGTGTCCCCTTTAAGCCGTCAGGATGCCAAAATACGCAGTATTGGTTATGAGGCAACGCAAGATCCAAACGGAACCATGTCGTATAAAGTCATTGCCGATATTCCGGAAGGTTCTGATTTGCGGATTGGCTGGCAGGGAACAGCAAAGATTGATGGCAACTGGAC
>CAMLMM010000041.1 GCA_946481105.1 uncultured Alphaproteobacteria bacterium | reverse complement strand
ATCCTTCAGCCTTGCGTGCCCGCAGGTACCGGAACGCGACCATCATTTCAAACGGCGAATACATAAATTAAAACCTATCCAAAAAACTGGCCGTTAGCGTCTGAACGGCCTACTGCAAGCCGCCATATTCCAACGGGTTCCTTCTGCATAAAATAATCAGGAACGCGATATAAAGGCAATGGACTATCTTCCCTTATACGGCAAAAAGTCATATGCGGCCAATAGCTGGAAAGACTTTCATTTCGTGGAAATAGACCATAGCGCGCCAACAAGTCATGGCACTGCGCCTGTATATGACTCACGGTTTTATCCATGCTAATATTCAGGCCAACCCAGATACAGCCTTCTTGAGTGGACTTGCGCTCGTATGGCGCGGTGAACGTAACGCCTTGAACGGCACCTTGGAAAATAGATGGCACACCATTTTTGATTTGCTCGTACAAGTCTGCATCATCCGCCTGAAACTGCGTCAGAGTAATATGGGGAAAGACACTATCAGACAAGCAATAACCATCAGCAACCGCAGCAAAAACACTTTGCGCAAATGCCGTAGCTACTTGCTGGGTGTTGTCGTCTGGCCGCAGAACGATATTGTAATGCATATCTAACAATCAATATGACTTGCCAATCAATACCATGCGGCCTTCATCTTCAAACGGCAGGCAACGGGAAGACAAGCTGTTATCTTTCTTGAACGCTTGATAATCAGCATTATCAAGTATTTCAACTGGCATACGGACAAAACCTAGCTGATCACCGGTAAAGAATTGCTTTACCTGATCTAGTGTCGCTGCGTTCTGTACACGGGCACGGCTCTCGCGTTTGACCTTATCAAACATGTTTTGATGAATTGCATCGAGAATAGTGCGTACATTCCCCAAAAACTCTGCAACCGAACACGTGGTTTTGGAATCACGACCGATATCACGGCGCGTATGGGTGAGCATACCCTGTTCCATTTCCCGCGCGCCGACTTCAACGCGCAAAGGAATGCCCCGCTTGATAGCTCCCCACATTTTATCCGGTGATCGGCGGTCGGTTGTATCAACGGCAACCCGTACACCTATTTTACGCAGGTCGGCGGCAATTTTTTCACAAAAATCAACCACAGCCCCAGCACTGCCGTCATCCTTCGTGATTGGCAGGATCATAACCTGCTGAGGCGCGATACGCGGAGGAACGATCAAGCCATCATCATCGCTATGTGTCATGATAAGACCGCCGATGGAGCGTGTAGAGAATCCCCACGAAGTTGTATGAGCGTAATGCTCCTGCCCGTCACGTCCCTGGAACTTGATATTACAACTATGGGCGAAGTTCTGCCCCAGGTTATGGGATGTACACGCCTGCAGCGCTTTTCCATCCTGCATCATCGCTTCAATTGTATAACTGCGCAATGCACCCGGAAAACGTTCATCGGCTGTTTTTTCACCCTTAAAGCCCGGTATGGCCATGAAGTTTTCATACACATCATTATAAACGTCGAGCATCTTACGCGCATCCGTATCCGCCTGATCAGCGGTTTCAAAGGCATTATGCCCTTCCTGCCACAGGAATTCGGATGTACGCAGGAACATGCGCGTCCGCATCTCCCAACGCATAACATTGCACCACTGGTTCAACAACAATGGGAGATCACGGTATGACTTTACCCACTTCGACATGGAGTCACCAATAATCGTTTCCGATGTAGGGCGAATAACAAACGGCTCTTCCAGTTCAGCATCTTTTGACGGAACAAGTTTGCCATCTGGGCCTTTTTCCAGGCGATGATGTGTAACAACTGCGCATTCTTTGGCAAACCCATCAACATGCTCTGCTTCACGTGAGATGAAACTCAACGGAATGAGCAGTGGGAAATAAGCATTCTGTACGCCGACAGCCTTAATCCCATCATCCAGTGCACGTTGAACATTTTCCCACAAAGCATAACCGTAGGGTTTGATCACCATGCAACCGCGAACAGGTGAATTTTCAGCCAGATCAGCTGCCTTGACAACCTCCTGATACCATTCCGGGAAATTTTCCGCACGTGTAGGGGTAATGGCTGTTTTAGCTGCGACTACCTTAGCCGCCTGGGCAGTTTGTGACATTATCATTCCTTATAACGTTAAGTCCTGGCTATTGAGCAACCGCATTCACATCGAAATTCATTATATCTGAATTCGTATTCTGTGTTGCCTGCTGAAGATCGATCATCGGTCGCGGTTCCGGTCCTGTTGTTGATGGAGCAACAGACCCGGATGCGGGCTCAAATTTTTCCATCACCGGGAATTTAGGTCCGGTTTCCTGCTTAACTTTAAATTTTGACAGGGGCTCCCCACAAACACTGGCAATATTTGAAGTGATATCCTGACCATTGAACTCAATCTTGCCACTTTGATAAAGTTTCAGCTTACCCATAGATGGTTTTAATTCTATTTCCGACGTGGTGGCCTGCAGCTTGCTGGCCAAATCAATCGTCAAAGGCATTTCCAGATAGGTAGGAACCATGGCGGATTGATCATTCAAATCGGCCCCGGCAACGGAATTGCCATTAACGTCAACCCCGGGTTTATAATTGGCTGCGGCCGGATCGGCTTTCATATATGAACGGCTGCAGATAACTTTTTCAACCGCAAGGTCACCGCTTTTACCGTCCGTTTTATCTTTTGCCACTGCGGATACCGGGACCACGGCCATCAAGGTCAGGGATAATATCGAAAATTTCTTTATATTCATTGGTGACTCTCCATTTTTTTATCCTGCTCAGCCATTTCCTGCGCCATGTCATAAAAACTGATGACCTTCATCTCGATAAGACCATAAATGACCATCCACAAAATGCCTGAAATAAGCGTGGTAAGCAAAGCTTTTTGCAGAAGTCTGGGGTTTGAAGGAATACCCTCATTCCCGGGCGTTGGTTTCAGCCCCAAAGGCAAAACGCAGAAAACGACAGTCCACCACAAAAGCACATAAACAACAATGCCGCTAACCAAACTCATTTTTAATCTAAACTCTTAGCAAGTGGACGGATACCTTTGGTTTAAAACCAAAAATACGGTGTAAAGTCTGCCGTGAAATCACACGTAAATCCTCTTCGATTCTGGCATTTTCGGTAACGCCATCTTCGGTCAGATCAATAATAGTATCATCCAGAACCTCTTTCAGTTCATCGATAATATCCAGCTCCCCCTCATCATCATGGTCAATCAGGCCAATCAGGCTGATCTGGGGCGGGAACGCCAGATTGCCACGTTTATCAAGTGCAATGGTAATATGCGCTGCGCCGGAATATTGAAGCTTGCGTCGTTCACCAATCGCCTTGTGCGTTGACGGCACAATACGCTGTGGCTCAACAGCCAATGCCGCCGTCTGAACATGATCAATCACTTCGGGCTGTCCCGGTGCCAATCGAATGACGGTTCCGTTATTAGGGACAATGGTCTGTGTAATACCCAGTGAATGCGCAATGTCAGCCTGTGCTGTCAGCATGACATGCTCCCCGTGTACTGGAATGACTGTCTGCGGTCGCAACCAGCGCATCATATCTGCAATTTCATCACGATACGGGTGGCCGGATACGTGGATACGCTGACCTGCATTTGATGTATCGATTACCTTAACACCTGATGCACTCAGGTAATTTTTGACGGTATTAATATCTTTCTCATTCCCGGGAATAGCCTTGGATGAAAATACAGCCGTGTCTCCGCGCCCCAGTTTGATATTACGCCAGTCGCCACGCGCGATTTTCGCGAGTGCGGCCTGCGCCTCGCCCTGTGATCCAGTCACAAGATAAAGAATTTTATCATGCGGAATATATTCAAGATTATCTTCATCGACGAAATCGGCAATATCGCTCAGATAGCCGCATGATTTGGCATTCGACACCATACGGTGCAAAGAACGCCCCAGCAGACAGATGCTGCGCCCAGCCGCCTCAGCTGCAGCGCATATGCTTTGTACACGTCCAATATTCGAAGCAAAAATTGTAACAAGAATACGGCCAGGGGCCTCAGAAAAAACCTGCGTTAGGCCGGCCTCAACATCACGCTCTGTACCACCTCGCCCCGGAATCGGCGCGTTGGTTGAATCACCGATATAAGCCAGCACCCCTTTATCCCCAATGGCCCGAAATGCGTTCTCATTGGTTGGAAGGTCAATAACCGGGGTAGGATCAAGGTTCCAGTCGCCACTGTGAACGACACGGCCATATTTTGTATTGATGACTGTCGCTACCGCCTGTGGAATGGAATGCGCTACATGTTCATATTCCAGTGTGAATGGACCAATCTCAACCGGCCGCGCCATATCGATAATATGAATACGCGCATCTTGGCAGTTCGGGAACTCATTGAATTTGGCGCGTAACACGGCGGCTGTGAATTTTGTGCAATAAATCGGGCAGCGCAAACGCGGCCAAAGATATGGCACTGCGCCAATATGGTCTTCGTGCGCATGGGTAATAACCATTCCAACCAGGTCATTCCGGCGCGCTTCAATAAAAGATGGATCTGGCAACAGGATATCAACACCCGGGTATTTATGATCCGCAAAACCGATGCCGCAATCAAAAATCATCCATTTGCCATCACAGGCATACAGATTGAAATTAATGCCAAATTCTTCACTCCCCCCCATCGGTATAAAGTGGAATCCGGTATCAAATGTTGTGTCGGCAGGCTTCTTTTTATTCATGCAGGCACACTAATGACTTTTCATCTGCTGGTAAATGCACAAAAGCCCCTTGAGTGTCAATTCCTCATCAATAATGGTAATTTCAGGAATATGATCGGCAAAAAGAACTGCCAGCCCACCTGTACCAATAACCATCGGCTTTTGCCCGAGTTCTTCGGTGATCTTTTCAACCATCTTTTGCACGACGCCTACATAGCCCCAGAATACGCCAGCCTACATCGCTTCAACTGTATTCCTGCCAATAGCACGTTCCGGTTTGGCAACCGTAATACGGGGCAATGTGGCTGCGGCCATATGCAATGCTTCCAGCGATAAATTTATACCCGGCGCAATCACACCACCACGAAAAACATTTTTGCCATCCACTACATCAAATGTCGTCGCTGTTCCGAAATCAACCACCACGGCAGGGGCCTGAAATAAATTCTTAATCGCAAAGGCATTGACCAGTCGGTCGGCGCCAACCTCATGCGGCCGATCGACATTTATCTCTAATCCCAGTTTCATCATCTCAGGCGCCTTGATAAATTGAGGTTCCACGCCAAACCCTTTACGCGCCAACTGGGACAAAGCAAAATTAACTCCGGGCACTACGGAACAAATAAGGATATCTTTGATATCCACCAGATTAGTTTCCTTCAATTCAAAATGCTGGGTCAGGAAAGCCAGATACTCATCCGCAGTGCGCCCGCTATCCGTCTTACAACGCCATATGCCCTGCAGGGTTGGACCATCATAAATGGCAAACACGATATTGGTATTTCCTGCATCAATTGCCAGAAACATCATTGATCCTTTCCAAAGAAAACATCCCCGGAATATATGATACGCGGGCTTTCTTCGCCAGCAACTTCGACAATCAGGGCTCCCTCTTCATTAATTCCCTGAAAAACTCCACTGAACTCTGATTGCGGCAGCCGTACACGCATCATCGTACCAATACCATAGGCCTGGCTAAGCCATAATTCACGTATATCAGCAAACCCGCCTGCCCTAAATTTATCCAGATAAAATGTCAGTGAGCTCAAATATGTATTCAAAAATTCATCTACAGACGGCCTTTGGGCAGATGCACCATAAAGCGCTACGGCCCCCTCCGGCGCATGGGCTATATTTACTCCTGTTCCAATCAATAAATGCGCCAATATTCCATCAGCCCCTATATCGCTCTCCAGAAGTATGCCAGCAATTTTTCTCCCTCTGACAAGAACGTCATTCGGCCATTTTAATTCTATGTCGTTAACCCCATGCGCTTTAAGCGCATCAGCCATGGCAATAGCAACCAGAAAAGCATATTGTCCGGCATGACGCGCGGATAGTGCTGATGAAATGACAGCCGTGTTCAACAAATTTCCCGAAATAGACATCCAAGGCCTTCCGGAACGTCCACGCCCCGCTGTTTGGGTCTTGGCAATTACAACGAAAGGTAAACTTGAATTTGACTCAAGCAGACTGCGTGCCTCATCCTGAGTACTGGGAAGATTGTCATACCGGTGGATAATCCAGTTCGCCGTCATTACGACATTATTGCGGGAACAGGCTCTGCGCCGCCATCTGCGCTTCAGCCATCAGGCCATTCGGCCAGATGGTGAACAGCAGCACAAACGCAATCGCGATTAACGCCACAGCATGGCGTGCACAGGCGCAGGATACTTTATCAAACCCTGCTTCCTGCTGCTCATCGAAGAACATGACTTTAATAAGGCGCAGATAATAATATGCTCCCACGACAGATGCCAGAACGCCGATAACCGCTACAGTGAAATATCCGGCAGCGACAACCGATTGAAAAATAAACAGCTTGGCAAAGAACCCCGCCAAAGGTGGAATACCGCTGAGCGAGAACAACAGTCCGGCCAGCACATAAGCCAGAAATGGCGATGTTTTAGAGAGTCCCGCAAAATCCGGTATCAACTCAATCGGCTGACCTTGGCGGCGCAGGCTTAGCAGCACGGCAAACACCCCGGATATCATCACCATATAAATCGACAGGTAAATTATGACAGATGCGATACCTTCCGGCGTACCAGCCAGCAAACCGAGAGCTGCATACCCCATATTGGAGATGGAGCTATAGGCCAACAGGCGTTTAACATTATTTTGTACCAGACCGGCAAACGCACCAACCACCATCGACGCAACCGACGCAAACATAATAATCTGCGATGTTGATTCATGCAGGCTGGCAAAAGGCCCCGTCAGCAGACGGATAATCAGCGCAAATGCCGCAACTTTTGGCACAATGGCAAACAGGGCCGTCACCGGAGTCGGCGCACCTTGATATACGTCTGGGGTCCACATATGGAACGGCACTAGTGATACCTTGAAGCACAAACCGGCCAGAATGAATGCCAGGCCAATGAGAATGCCTACCGGACTGGTTGTTGCCGCAGTCAGTGCCTGAGCAATTTCAGCATAACCGACGGAGCCGCTGAATCCGTATACCAATGAAATCCCAAACAACAACAGGCCGGATGATAATGCGCCCAAGATAAAATACTTCAGGCCCGCTTCGGTCGAAAACAGATTATCACGGTTGATCGCCGCCAATACATATAGGCAGAGGGACGATAATTCGAGAGAAACGTACAATGCTAACAAATTGCTGGCCGAAATCATCAGCAGCATGCCAATGCCGGAAAATAAGACCAACAGCGGATATTCAAATTTCAGCAGATGGTTTTCGCGCAACCATGAAACAGATAGGGCCGTCGAAGCGAACAACCCGCCCAGAACCAGGAACTTCAACCAGGCCGAAAACTGGTCGGTAACTACCATTCCATTAAGCGTATCAACAGGGCCACCATTGTTCCCACAGGCCAGAATACCCATAGCAATAACAAAGCATGCCATTACAGTAGCGGTAATAAAATTCACGCTGGATGATCCACGAAACGCACCGAGCATCAACAGCAACATGCCAGCCACAGCCAGGAACATTTCTGTTTTAACCGGGGACAGAGATATCCAATTGAGCATATCCATCATCATCTTATTTCTTTCCTTTTTTCGGTTGCGCAGGCTCTTCCGGCACAACAGGCAATTCATCCGGCTTCACATCAGCAACAACCGGAGTGGACGTACGATATTCGCTGGCGATTGCTTCAACGGATGGCGCAATGCGATCCAGCACGTAATTAGGCGCGACACCCAGCCAGATAACCAGCAGGATAAGCGGCAGGAAATAAGCCTTCTCACAGCCGCTTAGATCGCTCATTGCGGCGGCATCCTCGTTTACCTTCGGACCGAAGACCAGCTTGCGTGTCAGGTGAAGCATATAGGCGGCACCGAAAATCACACCTGTGGCCGCAAAAGTCGCAACAACCGTATTCACTTTATAAGCCCCAAGCAGCGCCAGGAACTCCCCGACAAATCCTGATGTGCCCGGCAGGCCAACCGACCCCAGCATTAGAATAACGAATACACAGGCATAGAGCGGCATGTTCTTCGACAGATTGCCATAGCGGTTGATATCCCGCGTGTGCAGGCGGTCATAAACAACGCCAACACTTAAGAACAGCGCGGCGGAAATAACCCCGTGGCTGATCATCTGAAACATCGCCCCCTGAATCCCTTGCACATTCAGCGTGAAAATGCCGAGTGTAACAAAACCCATATGGGCAACAGACGAATAGGCGATCATCTTCTTCATGTCCTGCTGAACCAATGCCACCAGTGATGTGTAAATAATCGCAATAACGCTTAATCCAAAAACCAGCGGCGTAAACATGACGGTTGCATCCGGCAGCATCGGCAGCGAAAACCGCAGAAACCCATACCCGCCCATTTTCAGCAGTACGCCCGCCAGAATGACGGAGCCTGCTGTGGGAGCTTCCACGTGAGCGTCCGGCAACCAGGTATGCACCGGCCACATCGGCATCTTGACGGCAAAGCTGGCAAAGAATGCCAGCCAGAGCCATGTCTGCAAGGTTGGAGCAAATTCAAATCCCATCAGCACGGCCATATCCGCCGTTCCCGCCAGATTGATCATGGTAATCAACGCCACGAGCATCAGCACTGAACCAAGCAGGGTATATAGAAAAAATTTATACGCCGAATACACGCGGCGCGCCCCACCCCATACCCCGATAATAATGAACATTGGGATCAGAACGCCTTCAAAGAAGAGATAGAACAGAATGGCGTCAAGAGCGCAGAACGTCCCGAGCATGAACGTCTCAAGCAGCAGGAACGCAATCATATATTCGCGTACGCGGGTCGTAACGCCATGACCACTCGCCAGAACGCAGATAGGAGTCAGGAAAGTCGAAAGAAGAACAAAGAAGACGGAGATCCCGTCAACGCCCATGTGATAGGAAATACCCAGCGTGTCGAACCAGATATATTTTTCAACGAACTGGAAATCTGCCGTTGCCGGTGAGAAGTAGTAAAGCACGGGCAAAGAAACGAGGAACGTCAGCGAGCTGAACAGGAACGCTACACCACGCGACGCTTTGGCAACGCCCTCTTCCGTACCACGCAGCAGCATAAGAACAGCAGCGCCCAGCAGCGGCAGGAACGTCATCAGGCTTAAAATGGGAAATCCGTCTAACATGATCTATTTCAATCCTTGTTGTGCCATAACATTGTCAAACAGATGCGTGCCGAACGCAATCCAGCTGACCAATGCAATCAGGCCAATCATCATCATAAAGGCATATTGATATACATATCCGCTCTGGAATCGCGACAGCAGCACAGACATTTTCTGGCTCAATGACGCGATGCCATTCGGCCCCATCCCGTCAATCACGGCACCGTCGCCACCCTTCCAGAAAGCCTGGCCTAGCGCACGGCTGGTCCGAACGAATACGACATCATAGATTTCATCAAAGAACCATTTGCGGAAGAATAGCGTATGCAGTGGCTTCAATATGCCCGCCACCTTGGCAGGAATTGATGGCACGAACATATACGCCATATACCCCAGCAGGATACCGATAATTCCGGCAGCGGTTGGCGTCAGTTTTACCCATTTTTCAACATGGTGAGCTTTGGCCACCGAGTCGTTTTCAGGTAGAACAACAATGCTTTTGCCAAAGAAAGCTTCCTTGTTCCACAATTCTTCATGCATTGTTTCAGCAGCCTCAACCTTGACCTTATGCTCCAGCTGATCACGGGTCGCAGCTTCGATTTCACTCTCAATTTGTTTGACTTCAGAATGGCTGACGGCTACTTCCTCATGCGCGACACCGGCAAACCCGCCATACAGAACAGCACCAGAGAAGAGAGCCCCAACAGCCAGAACTAACAATGGCATAATCATGACAAAAGGCGATTCATGAACATGATCCATCACATGTTCATCCGCACGCGGTTTGCCATGGAATGTCATGATCAGCAGACGCCAGCTATAAAACGCCGTCATACACGCAGCAGTTACGCCGATAAAGAAAGCGAATTTCCCCCATGGCGTACCTGATGCCCACACGGACTCCAGAATAAGATCTTTGGAATAATACCCCGCAAGAAATGGGAACCCGGCCAGCGCCAGCGATCCAATCCACATCAACGCATAGGTCAACGGAATTTTTTTCCAGATACCGCCCATCTTGCGCATATCCTGTTCGCCAGACATGGCGTGAATGACGGAACCCGCGCCTAAAAACAACAGGGCTTTAAAAAATGCGTGCGTAACAAGGTGGAACATAGCTGCGCTATAAGCCGACACGCCAAGGGCAAAGAACATATACCCAAGCTGCGACATGGTTGAATACGCGATTACGCGTTTGATATCGAATTGCGTCATGCCGATCGTGGCCGCCACAAACGCGGTCAAGGCACCTAGAACGCAGACAACCATCAACGCATCCGGCGCGTATTCGTAAACAGGGGAAAAACGTGATACCAGAAACACCCCGGCGGTCACCATCGTCGCCGCGTGAATAAGGGCCGACACCGGTGTCGGGCCTTCCATTGCGTCTGGCAGCCAGGTATGCAGGCCAAGCTGTGCCGATTTACCAACCGCGCCCACAAACAGTAACAGGCATAATAATGTCAGCGCATGAATCTCATAGCCGAAGAAGTTGAAACTGTCATTCGCATGTGTCCCGGCATTGTCAAAAATACCATCGAACTGGATAGTGCCGAAAATAATGAAGGCGGTCATTACACCAAGTGTGAGGCCCAGGTCGCCAACGCGGTTAACGATAAAAGCCTTGATAGACGCGGCATTGGCGGATGGCTTGTCATACCAGAACCCGATAAGCAGGTACGAAGCGAGACCAACCCCTTCCCAGCCGAAGAATAATTGTAGCAGGTTGTCAGACGTCACGAGCATCAGCATCGCGAATGTAAACAGTGATAGATACGCCATGAAGCGTGACTTACTATCGTCATGACTCATATAGCCAACTGAATATACATGCACGCAGCTCGACACGATGTTGATCACACACATCATGATGACCGACAACTGGTCAACGCGGATGGCCCAATCAACACGGAAATCACCCGAGGCAATCCATTCCATGACAGGCAGCGTATGCGGGTTATGGCCCAACACGACATCGAAGAAAAGCTTAACCGATACGACGGCCGCAGCGATAACGCCGGCACAGGTGATAACCTGCGAGAAAATATCGCCGAGTTTCCGGCCGAGAATTCCGGCAATCAAAAACGCAACGAGCGGAGCAAAAACGGCAATATATTCAATATTCATTTGGTACTACCCCTTGAGCGCCGAAATATCTTCGACAGCAATGGAACCTTTATTCCGGAAGAATGACACGAGAATCGCAAGGCCGATGGCCGCTTCGGCGGCAGCGACGGTCAGAATAAACATAGTAAAAACCTGCCCGGTCAGGTCATGCAGGAAACTGGAAAACGCGACGAAGTTGATATTGACAGCCAGCAGCATCAATTCGATGGACATCAGGATAATGATCACGTTTTTGCGGTTCAGGAATATGCCGAACACACCAATCGTAAACAGAATGGCCGCAAGAATAAGGTAATGGGTAAGACCGATATCAGACATTGTCGACTCCTGCACCGCTGTTGACTTTCGCGAGCGTAATAACTTCAGATGGATTCCGCTCTACCTGTGCCGCCACTTTCTGGCGCAGGACACCACTACGCTGACGCAGGGTCAGGACAATGGCACCGATCATGGCAACCAAAAGTATGAGTCCGGAGACCTGGAACGGGAACATATAGGCGGTGTAAAGGACGTTACCTAATGCTTTGGTATTATCTTCCGCTACCGGTGGCAGGTCCAGCGTCGCCGGGGCGGGCATATTCATATACAGCATGATAAGCTCACCTAACAGAACGGCGCCTAGCGCAAGGCCAAGCGGGACATACTGCAGAGCCCCTTTGCGCAGCTGCGCAAAATCGATGTCCAGCATCATAACCACAAACAGGAAGAGCACGGCGACCGCTCCCACATAGACGATGACAAGAATCATCGCGACGAATTCGGCCCCCAGAAGGACAAAAAGTCCGGCAGCGTTAAAAAATGCCAAAATAAGAAAAAGAACCGAATGAACGGGGTTTTTAGCGGAAATCACCATCAGGGCGCTGAGCAGTAAAATCGCGGCGAATAAATAGAAGGCAAAAATCCCAATCATGGGTAGACTCGCTATGAAAATTGGCTGGTAAAAAAGCACCCCTTTTCTAATGCGGAATCAAGATTTTAGCAAGGCGGTGCAAGTAAAATTTACGCCTTTTCCCGTAATTTCACAGATGCCTTATCTTAACGCTAAAAGGTAATCTTTAACTTCTTGCGTCGTACGCTTGCGTACCAGTTGAATCGCGCGTTGCGGATGGACAAGATCCATACGGTCATGCTCTAATGGTTCACGATTATATGGAATCACGCCGGGAGGGCATTCGACCAGAACAAAGCGGCATTGTGTATGTTTTGTTTTGGGTATGACGATTGAATCGGCAAAAATAGCGCGCAGATATTTGCTTCGAAAGTCATCGGGGCTAATCTCCACCCCCAATTCCTCCCATAATTCACGTCTGGCAGTTTCTTCAATACTCTCAAGCCCTCCACCATAAACAGGGTCACGTTTTCCGCCGGGTAATTCGGTCCAGGTATCGTGGGTGCCTTTTTTGCAGCGCCGGTGAAGCACAGGTATTTTAGGCGCACCTGTCGCATCCCGAAATACGAGAACGATACCTACTTTATGCTGGGAATATCTGTCTAAATTCATGATTTTGAAGTTATGGCAATTATAACTTCAAAATTCAAGACTTATCTGTCGATTTCACCGAAAACTATATCCAGTGACCCTATATTGGCCACCACATCCGCTAGCATATGACCTTTGGACATGAAATCCAGCCCTTGCAGATGCGCAAAGCCCGGGGCGCGAATGTGGCAGCGGTATGGGCGGTTCGTACCATCCGACACCAGATAAACGCCAAATTCTCCCTTTGGCGCTTCAACAGCCGTATAGGTTTCCCCGGCAGGTACGTGATAGCCTTCGGTAAACAATTTGAAGTGGTGAATTAACGCTTCCATCGAATACTTCATCTCGGCGCGCGGTGGAGGCGAAACCTTATAATCATTAGTCTTAACAGCACCTTGCGGTATGTCTTTCAGACATTGCTTCATGATTTTCAATGACTGGCGCATTTCTTCCATGCGGACTAAATACCGGGAATAACAATCCCCCGTTGAACCGACAGGCACATCGAAATCCATTTTCGCATAAACATCATAAGGTTGTGATTTGCGCAGATCCCACGCCACACCCGATCCACGCAGGCATGGCCCCGTGAACCCCCAGTCGAGCGCTTGCTCCTTTGTTACAACACCAATATCAACAGTGCGCTGCTTGAAAATCCGGTTACCGGTCAACAGTTTGTCGAGATCATTCAGCACTTCGGGGAAGCTATCAACCCAGGCGGACATATCTTCGATAAGCCCGGCAGGCAGATCCATCGACACGCCACCGGGGCGCACATAATTCGCGTGCAACCGCGCACCGCAGACACGATCATAAAATTCCATGCCCTTCTCGCGTTCCTCAAATCCCCACAACGCCGGGGTAATCGCGCCAACATCGAGCGCAAACGTGGTGATATTCAGGATGTGATTCAGAATACGTGTCAATTCACAGAACAATACACGGATATATTGCGCCCGCTCAGGTACTTCGAGGCCCATCAGTTTTTCAACCGCCAGCGCAAATGCATGTTCCTGATTCATCGGCGACACATAATCGAGACGATCAAAATAGGGCAATGCCTGCATATAGGTTTTATATTCAATCAGTTTTTCCGTGCCACGGTGCAATAGCCCGATATGCGGGTCGGCACGCTCGACGACTTCGCCATCCATTTCCAGCACAAGTCGCAGCACACCATGCGCAGCCGGATGTTGTGGCCCGAAATTCATTGTGTACGGCTTAATCTGTGTCTCTTGAACCAGTTCGGTTTTTGCGGCGGCGTTGCTCATCTTGTATACCTTTTACTCCGTTGCCTTGCTGACAGGGTGCCACCCCGTTTTTGGCATATGGCTGGCTTTCTCGTCACCCGGCAGCTGCACATCGGTCAAGGCTTCCCATGGGCTCAAATTATCAAACACACGGAAGTCCTGCGGCAATGAAACCGGGCCATAAACAACACGGCGCTGTTCTGGGTCATAACGCACTTCGACATTCCCGGTCAGCGGGAAATCCTTGCGCAGTGGATGGCCTTCAAAACCATAATCGGTCAGGATGCGGCGGTGATCCTGCAACCCATCGAACATAATGCCGTATAAATCCCAGGCTTCCCGCTCGAACCACGGAGCGGCGCTGAAGAGTGATGATATCGACGGCACAGGCGTGTTTTCATCGGTACTGACTTTAAGGCGGATCCGCGCATTGTGACGCATCGACAAAAGTTGATACACGACTTCAAACCGTTCCGGACGTTGCGGATAATCAACGCCGCAAATATCTATCAATTGCCTGAACTGGCAATCATCGTCGTCGCGCAGATACGCCGCAACCGCCAGCAAAGCTTCGCGCCGTACATTGAGGATAAGTTGATCGCAAACGACCTCAAACCCGACAATGCCGTCTTTCAGCAGGTTTTGCAGGTTTTCGGCAAACAGAACGATTAAGGATTTTTCTTGGACCGGGGCGGCAGTTTCTTCAGCCATAATGATATCCCTTCCCTAACGCACAATCCGCGTATCTTCGCGGCGGATTTTTTTCTGGAGTTGCAGCAGTCCATAGACGAGCGCCTCAGCGGTCGGCGGGCATCCCGGCACATATATATCAACCGGCACAATACGATCACATCCGCGCACGACAGAATACGAATAATGGTAATACCCACCGCCATTGGCACAGGAACCCATTGAAATAACCCACCGTGGTTCGGCCATCTGGTCATACACGCGTCGCAACGCGGGGGCCATTTTATTTGTGAGAGTCCCGGCAACAATCATCACATCGGACTGGCGCGGACTTGGGCGCGGAATAATCCCGAAACGGTCAAGGTCATAGCGTGACATATAGGAATGGATCATTTCCACCGCACAGCACGCCAGACCGAACGTCATTGGCCACATCGACCCCTGACGGGCCCAGTCAAACAGCTTGTCCGCCTGGGTCAGCACAAAACCTTTATCGCTGACTTCCTGTGCCAGCTTGGCAACCGCCTCATCCTGCTTTTCTGCTGGCATAAGCGGTACACTGGTTTTAAATTCGGCCTTCGGGGCCGGAATGATTTCACGATGACTCATAACAGTCTACTCCCAGTCAAGGGCTCCTTTATTCCATTCATATACAAGACCGACGGTCAGGACGCCGAGGAACACAACCATCGACCAGAACCCAACCATGCCGATCGCACCCAGCGATACAGCCCACGGAAACAGAAACGCGACCTCAAGGTCGAAAATAATAAACAGGATGGCGACAAGGTAAAAACGCACATCGAATTTACGCCGCGCATCGTCAAAGGCATCGAACCCGCACTCATAGGCGGCCAGTTTCTGCGCATCGGGCTTCAGTTTGCCGATGATAAACGGCAATACGACCATGACGCAGGCCAGAACCAGCGCAATGCCAAGAAAAACGATAATAGGCAGATATTGCAGTAAAAAATCGGTTGCGGCCATGACAGAGAATCCGGTCAGAGGTTAACGCGCCCACATGACCATAAAACCCCAACCGATTCAAGGGGGTACGAGATATATATAGGGAAAATTAACAGGCAAATCGCAGACCTTAATCAGCCGATCATTTGTTTTCGTAATATTGGGGTTGGGGCAGCACATCGTAAAAAAACAAATTATTCAGTGGCCTGACAACGATGGATAATTCCTAGGGCCAAGTATTAATTTAAAGGAAATGAATGAGATACCCTGGCGCGAACGACGGGACTTGAACCCGCGACCTCCTGCGTGACAGGCAGGCATTCTAACCGACTGAACTACGTCCGCGTTAGGGTGTCGTGTTCTTAATCGTTTGCGACCAGGATGTCAACAAGTTATAGTGCAAAAAATTAATCTTTTAGCACACCTGAGGCAACCCATGCCGTCTGCCGCCATTTCCGTCCGAAATCTGAATTATTATTACCCGGGCAAACAAGCCCTGACCGATATCAGCTTTACCATTGAATCGGGTAGCATCACCGCCCTTGTCGGACCGAACGGGGCTGGTAAAACCACGCTTTTACGCTGTCTGGCGGCCCTCGACACACCATTTTCCGGAGAAATCCATGTAGGGGGAATCGATATTCTCGAAAACCAACGACAGGCACACACCAAAACAGGCTATTTATCCGATGATTTTGGTTTATATAACGAATTGACCGTGCGCCAGGTGCTGGATTTTATCGCCGGCTGCCACAACCTGACCAATCCAGGCCGAATCGACACCGTGCTGCATAAGCTGCGGCTCCAGTCCGTTGCCGATCAGCGGTGCGGCACACTATCCCGCGGCTGGCGTCAGCGTGTCGGCATAGCCATCTCCATTATGCATCAGCCCGACGTGCTTATTCTTGACGAACCCGCCTCAGGCTTGGACCCGGAGGCCCGCAGCGAACTCTCCGCCATACTTAAGTCACTACAGGTGGAAGGCATGACCATTTTGGTATCGTCCCATATTCTTGCTGAACTTGAAGAATACTGCACGGCCATGCTGGTAATACGTGATAGCCGAATCCACAAACACATTACACTCGCCCATCACCAGACAACGCGCAAAGTAAATATCCTTATAACTTTTACCTCGCCAGTCACGGATGAACAGGAAAAATTTATTGCGACATTATCCAAAGATGACAGGCCGCTTATGATGATGCCCGGCCGCACAATCATTCAACTAACGGCACTAGCAGATACGGCTGCTCACAGGAATATTCTAAAACAACTTATTGCCCACGATATGCCAGTCTGCTCCTTTGCCGCACAAGAAGCCTCCCTTCAAAATCTGTATCTTGAAATTGCCAAAACCAGCGAAGCTTCCAAAGGATAGCCATTATGCTCATGAAAAACCCTGAATTCAAAAAGAACGTCCTGCTGGAATGGAACCCAACCCGATTCTTTATTCCGGTGGTGGTTTTGGCGCTGATCAGCTGGATTGGCTGGTACTCGCAAACGGAACTGAAACAATGGCAGGATAAACCATTAATCGAATATCGCGGTTCTGATTTGTTTGGCTGGCTTTGCGCCTTCGGCTTCTTCTTCAGCATTATGTGGGGAAGTTATTTATCGGCCACTAGCCTGACCGACGAAGTAAAACAGAAAACATGGGACTTTGTACGAATGTCGTCCCTTTCCCCTGCACGCATACTTATGGGGAAATTATTCGGCGCGACCTCTCTGGTATGGTCAATTACACTTCTG
>CAMLMM010000040.1 GCA_946481105.1 uncultured Alphaproteobacteria bacterium | reverse complement strand
AAGGCGTATTTCGACCGTTATCAGAATATCTGGTGTCACGGCGACTGGATCGAGCGGACCGACCATGACGGATTCATCATTCTGGGGCGTTCGGACGCGACACTGAAACCGGGGGGCGTGCGTATTGGTACTGCCGAGATTTACCGTCAGGTGGAGCAGGTGCCTGAGGTTATCGAAAGCATCGCCGTCGGGCAGCTCTGGGATAATGACGAACGGGTTATCCTGTTTGTGCGCCTGAAATCGGGCGTCACTCTGGACGATGACCTGAAAACGCGCATCAAGGCGCGTATCAAGGCAGGCGCATCACCGCGCCATGTCCCGGCCAAAATTTTGCAGGTCGCCGATATTCCACGCACCAAAAGCAACAAGATTGTCGAACTGGCAGTCAAGGAAGTGATTCATAACCGTCCGGTGCGCAATGTTGAGGCTTTGGCCAATCCCGAGGCGCTCGATCTGTATAAAAACCTCGACGAACTTCGCGCTTGAGAACAGTATGAAATAGCTGACGCATTATGAACAATGCGGTGGCCATCAGCCTTCTTTGAGGGAACCATCTATGCTGACGAAAGATTAGCGGGTAAATCACTCGTTTAATAGGAGGCTATTATGGCTCATAACATGGCACATCATAAACAGGAGTTAGAAGATGTCCCGCAGACCTGGCGCGAATATATGCGGCAGAAAGGGCCGATGCCAGTGGCCGGGGCGCTACTGGTGATTGGGTTGATCATCGCGTTTCTCGCGTATTATCTGCCGGTGATCATTGCGTCGTTTAATGATTAAAAGTCCCGGCGGAGCAATAGAGTGAGGCTGGGTGATTCACGCCGTGCTGACCCAACGGGAACGCGGGCGCTGGCGTTGACTGAGGTCGCGCCAAAGTCCCAGCGTAATCCCACGACGGCTGACATGAAATTCTTTTGATAGGGATTTTCGATGCCGAAGAAATCCAGAAAATGGCGGGGTAGCATGCGCGGGATATCCGCATCGTTAAGGGCGGTGGCGTCTTCCTGTTTGATACGGTCGGCCCCTTCATTTATATACCCGTTCACGCGGGCCGCATAGCTTTCGGCCCGGCGCTGTTTGGCATCAAAAAGCCGGTCGGCAAAAATCCGGCGTGTTTCAACGCCGAGAGAGAAAAGGGCGCTGGTTGATTTAAAAGGAATGCTGCCGTTACAGCTATCACCGCGGGCGTACTGGTCCTGCAGTATTCGTCCTGGTGAATAGACCACTCCGCTGCAAAGTGCGGCGGTGGCCGTGTCAATCGATACGGAGGAGGATTGGCCGGCGAGAAGTCCGAAATGGCGCGTCAGCGGGCTTTGCCAGTTCGCATGTTGTTTAAGGCCAAGAGTATAGGCCCCCTTGGACATGGACCAGCCTTTACCAGCTTTAAATTCGACTGGTTCAAATTCTGGCAGCGGATAGGCCGGATAGTCACGGCCATCCCACGACATGGCCGGAATTTCCCGCGGCACATTGAATACGCCATTCAACGAGGCGTTCGCGCCGATAGAGCCTTCGACCTTCGCAACGTAGATGCTCATCCCCAGATTGACATTACTGGTGACGCGGCCTTCGATGCCCGTAGCCAGAATCATGCCGCGCAGGCCGAGTTTTGTTCCCAGACGCAAATTGGCATGACCATAAGTTTCGTCTGCCCAGGTGCGGTCGAACGGTGTGTTCTTGAAATGGTCGTTGAAACTTCCCAGCTCTATATATGGCGTTACACTGCCCGAGGAACGTGCAATACGAATCGACCCGCCAAGCCCACGGCATTCACTGTTGTTCAACACAACGCATTGGGAGGTGGCTTTGAGTGAAACTTGAAGAGGGGCAGTGCTTTGCGCGGCAACGGAGGTTGTGGCGGCGAGCAAAGGGGTAAAAATGATACGCAGTGGCGACATAAAACTTTTGTACGAAGATTCTGGTGAAATTGCCACTTTAAAACTCGCTGCATTGCGTCTAAAAACATTGTTTCACAATGGAGATATAAAATGACAACCGCCTATAACCGCTATAACCCTTCCTGTGTGCTGATTACCGGGGCAACGGGCGATTTCGGCAAGGCATTTGCCCATCGTTTCGCGGCGTTGGGAGCGGCCCTCATCCTGCATGGGCGCGATGCTGCGAAGGTTGATAAACTAATATCGGAATTACGTGCGGATTACCCGCAGCTTGCGGCGTATCCGGTTGTATTTGATATCACTGATCGTGCTGCCATGCAAAAATCGATAGATGATCTTCCCCCTGCATTCAGGAATATTGATCTGCTCATTAATAATGCGGGTGGGGCGCTGGGGCTGGACAAAGCGTACGAAGCCGACATGGATGACTGGGACATGATGATTGATACGAATGCCAAGTCACTGGCGCGCATGACGCGTTTCGTGTTGCCGGGCATGGTGGAACGCAAGCGCGGCCA
This sequence comes from uncultured Alphaproteobacteria bacterium, assembly GCA_946481105.1. The sequence goes on along the minus strand of CAMLMM010000040.1, from coordinate 15,225 downwards.
TGTCATCAATATCGGATCGATTGCCGGAAACTATGCGTATCCGAACGGCAATGTCTATTGCGCGGTGAAAGCGTTCGTCAAACATTTCTCGATGACACTCCGTGCCGATCTGGTCGGCACTAAAGTGCGCGTGACCAATATCGAACCGGGTATGGTGGAAACGCAGTTTTCACTGGCCCGTTTTAAAGGCGATAAGCAAAAGGCGGATGCTGTTTATGCGAACACCGATCCGCTTTACGCCGACGATATTGCCGAAGCGGTAGAATGGGTAGCGACGCTGCCGCCGCATGTGAATATCAATCGGCTGGAAGTCATGCCAACAGCGCAGAGCTTTGGCCCGCTCACCGTTGAACGGCATGCCGCCGGGAAATAATCCTGCTCCCCTTTAAAATCGGCTGGGGCGTTCTAGATTACGTCTAAACTTTATATAAGGGGATTTCTAATTATGATGAAAACTGTGAATGCCTACGCCGCCACCGAAAAAGGCGCACCGCTTACGCCATATACTTATAACTTGCCTGCATTGGGTCCCGAACAGGTCGACATTAAAGTGGAATATTGCGGTATCTGTCATTCAGATCTGAGCATGCTGGAAAATGACTGGGGTATGACTAAATATCCAATTGTGCCCGGCCATGAAGTGGTCGGGATTGTCGAAGCGGTTGGCGATCATGTCAAAGGTATTAAAGTGGGGCAGCGTGTCGGGCTTGGCTGGTATAGCCATAGCTGTCTGCACTGTCATGAATGTATGTCGGGCGACCATAACCTGTGCGCCACGGCTGAAAGTACAATTATTGGCCGGGCTGGCGGGTTTGCCGATCGTGTCCGTTGCAATTGGGAATGGGCGATCCCGATTCCCGATGCGCTGGACCCTAAAGCAGCGGGCCCATTGTTATGTGGCGGTATCACAGTGTTTAACCCGATTGTTCAACTGGGGATTAAGCCGACGGATAAAGTCGGTGTAATTGGCATCGGCGGACTCGGGCATATGGCGCTCCAGTTTCTGAATAAATGGGGATGTGAGGTCACGGCCTTTACATCGACACCAGGCAAAGAATCTGAAGCCAAAAAACTCGGCGCACATCATGTTGTAAATTCCAAAGATTCGGCGGCGATGGAAAAACTGGCAGGAATGTTCGACCTGATTTTGAATACAACGAATGTTACCCTTGACTGGAATGCGTACATCAACGCGCTGGGTCCAAAGGGAAAATTCCATACGGTGGGCGCAGTTCTGGAACCTATCCCGGTTGCCGCATTCTCACTGATTGGCAAACAGCGCAGTGTATCCGGCTCGCCTTTGGGCAGCCCGGCAACGACGGCTGATATGCTGGAATTTTGTGCTCGCCATAAAATCATTCCGCAGATTGAAATTTTCCCTATGGGTGACGTTAATAAGGCTATTAAGCATTTACGTGACGGAAAAGCCCGGTATCGCGTGGTTTTGGCCAATGTTTAGGCGGGGGATGCTTCCATAAAACTCTTTGAAATGCTTAAGTTTTTCGTCTAATCTGTCCGCCTCAACTTAGGAAGACATATATTATGATGAAGACCGTTAAGGATGTTCGCACCGATTTTCTGGGCTATTTCGCCAAGCAAGGCCATGAAATAGTCCCATCCAGTTCACTGGTCCCCAATAACGACCCGACCCTGATGTTTGTGAATTCGGGCATGGTTCAGTTCAAGGATGTATTCACCGGAAAAGAAAAACGTCCATACAGCCGCGCCACTACCGCGCAGAAATCCGTTCGTGCCGGCGGCAAGCACAACGACCTTGATAACGTCGGATATACCGCCCGCCACCATACCTTCTTTGAAATGATGGGGAACTTCTCGTTCGGTGATTACTTCAAGTCGGATGCTATTCCATTCGCATGGGATGTTGTGACGAAAGTTTTAGGGCTGTCCGCCGATAAACTCTGCGTCACTGTTTATCATGATGACGATGAGGCGGCTAATATCTGGAAGAAAGTCACAGGATTTTCGGACAGCAAAATTATCCGCATCAATACGATGGATAATTTCTGGATGATGGGAGACACCGGCCCGTGCGGTCCGTGTTCGGAAATTTTCTATGATCATGGCGATAAAATCTGGGGCGGTCCACCGGGTTCACCGGAGCAGGATGGTGACCGTTTCATCGAAATCTGGAACCTCGTGTTTATGCAGTATGAACAAATGGCGGGGGGCGAACGTGTACGCCTGCCGAAACCGTCAATTGATACTGGTATGGGACTGGAACGTGTATCCTCCATCCTGCAGGGCAAGCACAACAACTATGATATTGATATCTTCAGCGCGATTATAAAACACTCCGCCGATCTGACGGGTGTGGCCCCGGATGGCGACCAGGTTGCGTCGCACCGCGTGATTGCAGACCACCTTCGTGCCGCCGCCTTCCTGATTGCCGATGGCGTAATGCCGTCGAATGAAGGGCGTGGATATGTTCTGCGCCGTATAATGCGCCGTGGGATGCGTCATGCGCATTTGCTGGGGGCGAAAGACCCGTTGCTGGTCAAGCTTTTCCCAACTCTGCAAACCATGATGGGTGAAGCCTATCCGGAACTGTATTCCGCGCAAGGGTTGATTTCTGAAACACTACGCATGGAAGAAACCAAATTCAAGCAGACGCTTGACCGTGGTCTGAAACTGCTGGACGAAGAAACCGCGAAGCTCGGGGATGGTCAGGTTTTGAATGGCGAAGTGGCGTTCAAGCTTTACGATACCTACGGGTTCCCGTTGGACCTGACCCAGGATGCGCTGAAAGCACGTAACATCACTGTCGATGTCGAAGGCTTTAATAAATCGATGGACAAGCAGAAAGCCGATGCACGTAAGGCATGGGCTGGTTCGGGCGATACCGCGACCGAAAAAATCTGGTTCGATCTGGCCGAACAAAAAGGCGCAACCGAATTTCTGGGATATGAGAAAGAAGCCAGCGAGGGCCAGATCGTTGCTATCGTCAAGGATGGTGCCCTGGTTGACGTGGCAAATAAAGGGGATGAAGTTCAAATCCTGCTGAATCAGACTCCATTTTATGCAGAGTCGGGGGGGCAGGTGGGTGACACCGGCGTCCTGCAGAACGGTGATAATGTATTTAAGGTTACCGATACCGCTAAAAAACTGGGCAAGCTCTATGTTCATGTCGGGAAAGTCGAAACCGGCACGTTCAGGGTTGGCGGTGCGGTGGAAGCGCGTGTCGATCATGAGCGCCGTTCCAATATCCGGGCGCACCATTCGGTCACGCATTTGTTGCATGAAGCTTTACGCCAGACTCTGGGCGATCATGTGGCGCAGAAAGGCTCGCTGCAGATGGCGGACAGGACGCGCTTTGATGTGTCGCATCCGATTGCGATGACGCCGGAGCAAATTCAAAACGTGGAACGTATGGTCAATGATGAAATTTGGGCCAATACTGAAGTTGTCACACGTTTGATGGACTTGGATGCTGCCCGTGAATCCGGCGCCCGTGCGCTGTTTGGTGAGAAATATGACTCGGAAGTACGTGTTGTATCAATGGGCCGCGCCAGCGGTGGTAAAAATATTCCGTTCTCGGTTGAACTGTGCGGCGGCACCCATGTTAAACGCACGGGTGAAATCGGTTTGTTCAAAATTGTGGCCGAGTCGGCCGTTGGTTCAGGGGTTCGCCGGGTCGAGGCTGTGGCAGGATCAACTGCGCTGGCGTACCTGAAGGAACAGGAAGGCCGTCTGGTTGAAACGGCTAATCTTTTGAAATCGAATACCGGGGAAGTGATTGACCGTGTAAAGAGCCTGATTGAAGAGAAGAAAAAACTGGAACAGGAATTGACCAGCCTGCGCCGCAAGATAGCGACAGGTGGCGGCAGTGATGCTGGCCCGGCATCGAAAGACATCGGCGGCGTGAAGTTTATTTCGCGCGTACTGGACGATGTGCCAGCCAAGGATTTGAAACCGATGGCTGATGATCTGAAAGCCAAAATCGGTTCCGGTGTTATTACGCTGATTGCCTCGTTTGAGGGCAAGGCGTCTATCGTTGTTGCCGTCACCGACGACCTGACCGGTAAAATCAACGCCGTCGACCTTGTCAAAGTCGGGGCCGAAGCTCTGGGTGGCAAAGGCGGCGGCGGCCGCCCGGACATGGCACAGGCCGGTGGCACCAATATTGCCGCCGCCAACGATGCTGTAACAGCTATCGAAAAGGCGTTGGCTTAACCGATTTTCCTTTTCTCTCCCCTTTCGCAGGGGAGAGATCCGAGAGAAATTCCTATCGTGGAAATAAGGAAGCCAGATCGCTGGCTGGGGTGCCTCTGGGGATAAAGGTTTCAGAACCTTGTACCGCGCATCGCGGGGGTGCCACTTTCTCTGTCGCTTGGGCTTGAGGTTGCGTTGAAACTCCCGTTTCTACTGCCTGCTGCTGCTGGCGGCATGCTGCTGTAAAATGGCCTTCTGATAAATTGAAACAAACTTCCGTCATAATAAAATCCATAAATTAAAAATAAAAAACTGACCTGCGAAGGCAGGCATAAAAAACTCACAATGTGGGATGGGTAATAAGATGTATATGCGCGTTAGCGCATCTTAATGGTGGTCTTAATCATGGAAATGCGTGCCAATCCGGCTGGATCCGCCAAATTTGAGACCTCAAATTTGTAAGCACGTGGTGACATGTGTCCATGTAAACATAGGTTCAAATAATCTGTCAACTATTATGGTTGGCTTTTTGTTTATATATTGCGATTAAGTGAAGCTATCCCTTGGAATCTATGGGAAATATACTATTTTATGCTTCGTAGACGCTCCGGTAAAAAGCGTCTATAATATAAAGATATCCGACGCTCATTAAAAAAGGACCTAATCGTGCAAGGTATGAACCGCAATTTGTTGTTTTGGCTCGCTATAGTTATTACGCTGGCATTCCTTTTCAACATTTTTCAAAATTCCAAAGGCACACAGAATTCAAAAGCTGAATCGCTGGCTTATTCCGATTTTATGTCGGCGGCCAAGTCGGGTACTATATCTGACGTAACGATTAAGGGGCAGGATCTGCTGGGGCATTATACATCCGGTGGAAATCAGTTTCGTACTATGGTCCCGAATGGTGAGAATATCGTTGATCGTCTTCAAGGAACCGGTGTGCGCATTCGTGCCGAAGCGCCGGACGGTGAGCGTGTCTCCATATTCGGTGTTCTTCTTTCATGGTTCCCGATGCTATTGCTCATTGGCGTCTGGATTTTTTTCATGCGTCAGATGCAGGGCAAGGGCGGCGGCGGGGCCATGGGCTTTGGCAAATCGCGTGCCCGTATGCTGACTGAGAAGCAGGGCCGCGTCACATTTGAGGATGTGGCAGGTATCGAGGAAGCCAAGGAGGAATTGAAGGAAGTTGTCGAGTTTCTGAAAGATCCGCAAAAATTCCAGCGTCTTGGCGGGAAGATTCCAAAGGGTGCTTTGCTTGTTGGCCCTCCGGGTACAGGTAAAACACTTATTGCCCGTGCCGTGGCCGGTGAAGCGAACGTGCCATTCTTTACGATTTCCGGTTCCGACTTCGTTGAAATGTTCGTCGGTGTCGGTGCATCCCGTGTCCGCGACATGTTCGAGCAGGGCAAAAAGAATGCCCCATGCATTATCTTTATTGACGAGATTGATGCCGTGGGCCGTCACCGTGGCGCAGGTCTTGGAGGCGGTAACGATGAGCGCGAACAGACACTGAACCAGTTGCTGGTGGAAATGGACGGGTTTGAAGCCAATGAAGGCGTTATTATTCTGGCGGCGACCAACCGTCCAGATGTTCTGGACCCGGCGCTGCTGCGCCCTGGCCGTTTTGACCGTCAGGTTACCATTCCGAACCCGGATGTAAAAGGCCGCGAGAAAATCCTGAAAGTGCACATGAAGAAAGTGCCACTGGCGACCAGCGTGGATCCGATGGTTCTGGCGCGTGGTACGCCGGGCTTTTCCGGGGCGGATCTGGCTAATCTTGTTAACGAAGCGGCCCTTATGGCGGCACGCAAAAACAAGCGTGTCGTCGGTATGGATGATTTTGAATCCGCAAAAGATAAAGTCATGATGGGCGCCGAGCGCCGCTCCATGGTGATGACCGAAGACGAGAAAAAGTTGACCGCCTATCATGAAGCCGGTCATGCGATCATCGCGTTGAATGAACCTGAATCGGACCCAATTCATAAGGCGACAATCGTGCCGCGTGGACGTGCATTGGGTATGGTGATGCGTCTGCCGGAAGGCGATCGCGTGTCGATGTCCAAAGCCAAGCTTGAGGCCGATCTGGCTGTGGCGATGGGGGGACGTATTGCCGAAGAACTTATCTTTGGGGCGCAAAAAGTGACGACAGGTGCCTCCAGCGATATCCGCATGGCTACTGAAATTGCCCGCCGCATGGTGACGGAGTGGGGAATGAGCGACAAACTCGGTCCGTTGCGTTATGCCGGTGATCAGGAGGAAGTATTCCTGGGACATTCCGTATCGCAGACCAAGAATATGTCGGATGATACGGCCAGCATCGTTGATAGCGAAATACGCCGTATCGTCGAAGAAGCATATGCGCGGGCCACTAAAACCCTGACCGATAAAATGGCCGACCTGCATACTTTGGCCAAGGCTCTGTTGGAGTATGAACTCCTCTCCGGTGATGAAATTAAAGCCCTGTTGCGCGGTGAGCCGATTCTCCGGGATAACGACTCGGATAATGAGCAGTCCGGCCCGCGCTCGTCCGTTCCCCGCGGCGGCGGTGTCGGCGGTATCCCTCAGGGAGCGTGATATTGCGCTAACAGTAAAAGGAAGGGCATCTTCGGATGCCCTTTTTGTTGAGTTTTTGCTTTTCTCCCTTTAATTTCCGTAGGTTCATGCTAAAAGGACAGGGAATAAATTCCACAGGAAATTAAATATGAAAAAGCCAGTCGATTTGAATGCGTCTTATCAGCCAAAGGATTTCGCTTTCCGCAACGAGTCTGCGGTCACTGAAATTATCGCGCGTTACCCAAAAGGGAAACAACGCAGCGCGATTATGCCATTGCTTGATCTGGCGCAGCGTCAGGTTGGTGAAGATGGCCTGACAGCAAATCCACCTTATGGCGGATGGATTCCACGGGCAGCTATGGATAAAATCGCCGAGATTGTCGATGTCCCCCCTATCAAGGTTTATGAAGTTGCCACATTCTACTCCATGTACAATCTGGCCCCGGTGGGAAAATATCTGGTCCAGATGTGCACCACTACGCCGTGCATGCTGTGTGGATCGGGTGATGTTGTGAAAGCCTGTGAAGATCATCTGGGCGTTCATACAGGGGAAAGCACCAAGGATGGCCTGTTCACCCTGATGGAAGTTGAATGCCTGGGGGCGTGCGTTAATGCCCCGATGGTACAGATCAACGATGATTATTACGAGGATCTGACGCCAGCCAGTATGAAACAATTATTGTCCGATTTGGCGGCTGGTAAGCAGGTATCCGTTGGATCTCAGACCGGACGTAAGGCGTCCATGTCGATTGCCGGGACAACGACCTTGTCGGATATCGCCGGTAAATTAGGCATTAAAAAAGCCGGTTAACCACGCTGAGGGCAGATATGATTCTGATTGCCCTTGGCGCCAACCTTCCCAGTAAATTCGGTTCGGCCCGCTTTACGTTGCGGCGTGCTATGTCCGCCCTTGAATCGGCGGGCCTTCGTATTAAAGCAAAATCGTCTATTTATCTGACAGCGCCAGTCCCGGTATCGGACCAGCCTTGGTATCATAATGCGGTCGTGTCCGTGGAAGCGGATATGTCGGCTGAGAAGTTATTGCAGATACTGCATGACATAGAAAATCATTTCGGGCGGACCCGTAGCGTAAAGAATGAGGCGAGGGTTCTCGACCTTGATTTGCTGGATTATCATGGCGCAGTTAGCTCATTGAAAGGATTGGAACTTCCGCATCCACGTTTAAGTGAGCGGGCATTTGTTCTTTATCCTTTGCATGAGATAGTGCCGAATTGGATTCATGTCGTATCGAAACTGACAGTTTCGCAATTAATTGACCGATTACCTGATGGGCAGGAGATTAGGCGTGATACATTGCCCGAGATTATGGGGATCATAAATGTGACGCCGGACAGCTTTTCGGATGGCGGTAAATTTATCAGCTCGGACAAGGCGATAGAGCATGGTCTTCGGTTGAAATCCGAAGGGGCGGTGTATCTTGATATTGGGGGCGAGTCGACACGGCCCGGATCATCACCCCTTGGTCCGCAGGAAGAGCTGGCGCGCATTCTGCCAGTTATTCGTGGTCTGAAAGATTGCGGAGCTGTCCTGTCAGTGGATACGCGCCATGCCGTCACCATGGAGGCTGTTCTGGCCGAAGGCGTTACCATGATAAACGATGTCACTGCGCTTGAAGGCGATGCGCGGTCTCTGTCTATTTTAGCTGCTGCAGAGGGGCCGGTTTGCCTGATGCATATGCAGGGCACGCCACAGACAATGCAGGTTGAGCCGCATTACGATGACGTAGTCGTGGATATCAGAAATTACCTGAAAGATCGTATCGATGTCTGTGTAAAAACAGGAATTTCTATTGATCGATTGATTGTCGACCCGGGCATCGGTTTTGGGAAAACTCTCGATCATAATATGGAACTGATGCGCCGTCTGAGTGAGTTTACTAACTTGGGGGCTGCTGTTCTGCTTGGAGCATCGCGTAAAAGCTTTATCAGCAAGCTTATGAAACAGGATGTGCCGGTTTCGGAGCGTCTGGGTGGTTCACTGGCGGTCGTGGGGGCGGCGATGGGGGCTGGTGTCGATATTGTCCGTGTTCACGATGTGGCTGCTACGAAACAGTTTATGACTGTAAAAAACAGGTTAACGGCTTAAAATCCTGCGTATAAATCGGACAGATGTCAGTTCTGGCTTGAGTTAACGGGTGTTTTGCTTAGACTTTCTGCGTATTTCACTTTGACGATGGATTGAAAACATGCCTGAAACTACCGACAGCAGCCTGCTTTGGTTTGTGATTGGATACTGGATTATTTCTGTGGCTATTGGTCTGTACGCGGCGAAGCTGGTCCATAACACCAAAGATTTCGCCATCGCCGGGCGGCACCTGCCATTTTACATGGTGACCGCCACCGTATTTGCGACCTGGTTTGGTTCGGAAACGGTGCTCGGGATCCCGGCCACCTTCCTGGATGAGGGTTTTGCCGGGATTGTGGCCGATCCTTTCGGCGCGTCGCTCTGCCTTATTTTCGTGGGCCTGTTTTTTGCCGTTCCCCTTTACCGTATGAAATTGCTGACCATCGGTGATTTTTATAAGAAACGCTATGGTCGCGCCGCCGAAGTTTTAACTACGATCGCCATCTGTATATCCTATCTGGGTTGGGTCGGGGCGCAGATCACCGCGCTGGGGCTGGTATTCAATGTTGTATCCGGTGGAGAAATTTCACAGTTCTGGGGCATGTGGATCGGGGCAATTACCATCCTGATTTATACGTTTTATGGCGGTATGTGGGCCGTGGCTATCACTGACCTGTTGCAGATGGTCATTATCGTCCTTGGCATGCTGTATATTGGCAGCGAAGTATCCGGCATGGTGCCGGGTGGCGTGGGCGCGGTTATTGATAAGGCCGCTGCCGAAGGGAAGTTCAACTTCTGGCCTGATGCCAATTTGATGAGCATTATTGCCTTTATCGCCGCAGGGACCACCATGATGCTCGGCTCGATGCCGCAGCAGGACGTGTTCCAGCGGGTTCAGTCGGCCAAGAGCGAACAGATTGCCAAATGGGGCTCGGTTCTGGGGGGCAGTCTGTACTTTTTATTTGCCTTTATCCCAATGTTCCTGGCCTATTCCGCGACGATTATCGACCCGGATATGGTGGCCGGGCTGATTGAGGGCGATTCCCAGCTAATCCTGCCGACGCTGGTCCTGAACCATGCGCCGCTTTTTGCGCAGATCATGTTCTTTGGCGCGCTGCTCTCGGCTATCAAAAGCTGTGCATCGGCGACGCTGCTGGCCCCGTCGGTCACCTTTACCGAGAACATCCTGCGTCCGCTCCGCCCGCATATGTCGGATAAGAAACTGCTCCTGACCATGCGCTGTGTCACGGTGGCGTTTACGTTAATGGTGACGCTGTATGCCATTAATTCGGATGCCAGCATCTTTCAGATGGTTGAAAACGCCTATCAAATCACGCTGGTAACGGCTTTTGTCCCGCTGGCCTTCGGGGTTTACTGGCGCCGGGCGACAAATCAAGGGGCTTTGGCCTCGATTTTCGCAGGTTTGATCGTCTGGATCGGCCTGTCGGTGACGGCTGGGGACGAAGAGATACTCCCGCCGCAATTTGCCGGCCTGATTGCCAGCCTGATTGGCATGATTATCGGATCATTAATGCCCCAATTCCTGCCGCATCATTCGCATATTCATGACGATTTGCGGAACGGGAAGCTGGCCCATGATTCGCACAAGGCTGACCACGCGGCATCGTAACCGGTTAATTTGGTAAAATCCCCGCTCATTTTGTCAGGGTGAGGGTTTCCCATTGAAAAAATTACACTTTTTTAACCGAATTCGCCTCATTCTGAGAGATGCGGCATAGCCAAGAATCAAAAACTGGCTATAATGTACGGGCCTTCCGGTCGGGGGGTGTTCTACCTAACGTCATTATTATGGAGATTTGCAATGACACAATCCTCTCTGCAATCGCGCCAAGCGGAACGCGGCTTTACGCTCGTTGAATTGGCGATCGTTATGATCATTATCGGTCTGCTGATCGGCGGTATCCTGAAAGGCCAGGAATTGATTAACAACGCCCGTGTGAGCTCGTCCGTTTCACAAATTAAGGGTATTGAGGCTGCTGTAAACACTTTCCGTGATAAATATGCTGCGTTACCTGGGGATATTAACAATGCTTCGGGACGTATTCCTGGCTGTACTGCCGCACCATGTAGCACAAATGGTGATGGAGATAGCCTTATTGAAGTTACTGGTAATGACGTTGGTGCTGCAGTGGTCACGCCTGGGGCTAACAATGAAACGCAAGTATTCGCTCATTTGGCAGCAGCTAGCTTGTTAACTGGCGATGTGCAACCTGTGACGGCATGGTCTCCTCAAACAGCGCTGCCGAACTTTAATTTAGGTGGTAAGGCTCGTCTAGGTTATGTGGCGCAAGGGACAGGACAGACGGGAGCAATTGCAACAGCAGCAGTTCCAGGGGGGCATTACGTAGGTGTCGGCAACGGTGGCGCGGCATTGACGGGGGGCACACTGTCTGCTGGTGATATGGCTAATATAGACCGTAAACTGGACGATGGATTGCCGAATGTTGGTAGTGTTCTTGCTGTAGGTAACGCAGCTTGCGCAAGTGGTGCTGTTCCTGCTGCTACTTATTCTGAGCAAACTAATGTTCAGCAATGTGGGCTTTTGGTTCGTGCCTTGAACTAATGCAAAAGTAAATTTTTGAAAGCCCCGGGGGAAACTCCGGGGTTTTTTCTTTTTGATAACTATTTGATATTAAATGAATATTCGTTGGTCTATTAGTTCGTTTACCGGTTTTGGATATAGGCCAGTTAATAGTTCGTTCCTTCATTTTAAGAAAAAGTTTTTGAGTCACTAGGAGCAGGAGATTCCTCACTACACGCTTTATGTGCGGTCCATTTAAAGTGTGGATATACCCCTCCCAGGGGTTGTGCCGGGGTATGACGGACTGAGTTAATAGTTCGTTCCGCGGCTTTAGGAAAAATTATGTCTTAACCATGTCCAATAACCCGGAACTGCCTACAGCAAATTCCCCTGGTATAGTAGGAAATTATTCATAATTTGTCAAGATACTTGTGATTTATGATAAATGGGGCTAGATAGCTATCATGGTTATGCGTAAGGGACGGCCGGAGCCGCTTTATTTATATGCAATTGATGAACGTAACCCGACCGGGCCCATCGTGGTGCCGTCGGCGGAATTCGTTATTGATAACTCCGTCATCTATGATGAAAAACAGCACAAAGGCCATCTTCTTTGCCCCGGTTGTGAAAAGCCCCATCTAATTTTGCAGCCGGGCCGGAGCAAACGCGGCGACGCCAATACCGGGCGCGATTATTTCGCGCGCAAGGCAAAAGAAGAGCATGATCTTCATTGTGAGATAGGGCTGGAAGGGCTGGTATATCCTTTTCCCGATCGCCGCATTGATGAGAAGAAGGGTGGTTACGCCTATGCGAATATCGAGACGGTAGGTAAACGCGCCCCGTTCGATAGAAAATTCCTGTGCCGGTCGGAAATTCATCCGGGCCTACTGCGGCAAAACGGATTACTGCCTGACTGGATCAAGGCGATTGAGTATGGGGAGCACCCTAGCGGATTCAAGGAAATTATCACTGCTGATTTCGTCGACCGCAAAAGATACAACCCGGTGAAAGATGTGGGTGGGTTACTGGACATGGTAACCCGCATTAATACACCTAAATTAAAAGACACCTGGATTATCCGCCATGGTGTCGCCGTCCGGCTGGACACTATGATTTTGCGTGAGGGAATGAAGCCGCGTCCGCGTGATGAAGACCGGGATGAGTTGGACAGGCTCAAGAAAGTAGCAGGGCTGAGGGCGACATTTTTGATGGCGGCAGATGGCAAGTATGATAATTTTGCCCGGCTGCTGAATGACCAGATACAGGAAATTCGTTATCCGGTTCTGTTGCATTTCACCAAGGCGAGCCGCAACCGTCCTGTCCCGGATAAGCATGGTCAACCTGAAATCAAATTCGACCTAGCCGCGTATAAAGTTGAGAATCCAGAACGGTTAAAAGATAATCCGCATCAACTGGCGTTGCCATTTGTGAATGTCACAAGGCGTGTTCATATTAAAGACCAGGCGTTGTTTGACGTAATGAAAGATAAAGGCGAGTTCTTTGCCTGGGCACATGCGTATATGTTCAAAGATAAAGGACCGAATGGCATGTACCATCAGCATTTTGACATTATGCGGGAACGGGATGTCGCAGCTATGACACAGCAGGAACTGGCGGATAAAATCCATAAGGCCGCGGAGGCGCGGGCGGCGCATGAAGAAAGGCGGCGTGAGCGGGAATTGCAGTCGCGCCTGAATATTACCTGATCAGTTAAGTCCCTCTCCCTTGCGTAGTGAGGGAGAGGGATTAAGGGAGAGGGAGGGGCCGCAAGGCTAAAAAACGGAATTTTTGTGCCTACCCTTACCAAACTCCCTCTCTCCTGACCTCTCTCCCTCTTTAAAAAGAGGGAGAGAGAAAGATGTTCCCCCATGTTTCCCCCCTTGATTTTTGGGGCGAAAGGGTGAATCTTGGGGGGCATTAACCCTTTATGATTCAGGATTTCAACTATGTCCCAAATTCTCGTCCCTACACTTGGCGAATCCGTCTCCGAAGCTACCGTTGCCAAATGGCTGAAAAACGAAGGCGAAGCTGTTGCCGCCGATGAGCCGATCGTTGAGCTTGAAACGGATAAAGTGACACTCGAAGTCAACGCGCCATCCGCTGGTGTGATTGCGAAAATTGCAATGCCAGCCGGTTCAGCTGTCAAGGTCGGGCAGATACTGGGTGAGATTGGGGCTGGCAGTGGTGCCGCACCTGCACCAAAAGCTGCTGCTCCAGCGGCGGCATCTGCAGCGCCAGCCGCTGCAGCCCCATCGGCTGAAAAACTTTCACCAGCTGTTACCAAAATGGTCAATGACAATAATGTCAATCCGGCTGACGTTGCCGGAACGGGCAAAGACGGCCGCGTGACAAAGGGGGATGTCATCAATCATCTGGAAGCGCCCAAAGCGCCTGCGGCCGCACCAGCACCAACAGGCCCTGCACGTGCCGCGGGTCCACGCGAAGAAAAAGTGAAGATGACCCGCCTGCGTCAGAAAATCGCGCAGCGTCTGAAAGAAGCACAAAATACAGCTGCCATGCTCACCACCTTCAACGAAGTGGATATGGGCGCCGTGATGGAAATGCGCAACCAGTATAAAGACGTGTTTGAGAAGAAACATGGCGTGAAGCTCGGCTTCATGTCCTTCTTCGTGAAGGCATCGGTCAACGCGCTGCGTGAACTGCCAGCCGTGAATGCTGAAATTTCCGGCGATGAAATCATCTATAAAAATTACTATGATATCTCCGTTGCGGTCAGTACGCCGCAGGGACTTGTGGTGCCGGTCGTCAAGGATTGCGATGTGAAATCCATGGCGCAGATTGAAAAAGATATCGGCTCGTTGGGTGTTCGCGCGAAAGACGGCAAGCTGACGGTCGATGAAATGATGGGCGGCACGTTCACTATCACCAATGGCGGCACGTTCGGCTCACTGATGTCCACGCCGATTATCAACCCGCCGCAGGTAGCCATTCTGGGCATGCATAAAATCCAGCAGCGCCCGATGGTGATGCCGAATGGCGATATCAAGGCCCGTCCGATGATGTACCTGGCTCTGTCATACGATCACCGTATCATTGATGGCCGTGAAGCCGTGACCTTCCTGGTGCGGGTCAAGGAAGCGCTGGAAGATCCGCAGCGCCTCATTCTCGATATTTAAATTTAAACCCCGCTTCGGCGGGGTTTTTAGCAAGCAGTTTTTAGAATATGCGTTCCAGTGCCGCGTGTGCGATTTTATCGGATTGTCGTAGGATTGGTACGAACGCAGGTGAAAAGGCCGCTGGCTTTGTCATGTCGGACATCCTGTGCAGCTTGATAATGTTGCCTTCTGTGGCCCGTTTAAGATCTTCGGGGTCTCCAAAGAAAATGATACGGTCCAAAAGCGCGTCAGTTTTTTGGTCTGTTTCGCCATCTTTAAGGATAAAATCTTGAGGTGATACGCCTTGTACACGAACGGCAAAAAGCATGTCAGTATTATAGTCGAGGTTTTTGTTGCTGGCCTGGGCGTCGAATGTGACAATATTTTCATGTAATATTTCATGCCCATCAATTATTTGTATGAGCGGTCTCGTTAGACCGGGAATGGTAAGAGGGATGGCTGTTATGCTATGCCCGGTACCGATTGTATAGCCGTTTGGCTCAGATGAAAGGTTGGCACCAATACGCTGGGCTAATTCAAATCTTGATTGCATGGCGGCTGCCATAAAGGTTCTTTTAAGCCCGTCCAATTCATAGCCTTGCGGAATTATATCCAAGGGCGTGAGTACTCGCCCGTCAGGATTTTTAACAAAAGGATAAAATTCTTCTAATAGTTCCCTTACAGTTTGGCAGCCAAGGTGTTGCGCCCCATGAATACCTTTTCCGTGCATTCCGCCCCGGACACCGCCGCCAAAGC
>CAMLMM010000039.1 GCA_946481105.1 uncultured Alphaproteobacteria bacterium | reverse complement strand
CCCCCCCCCCCCCCCCCCACACCCCACTTTCCCTACACGACGCTCTTCCGATCTGAAACAGTAGAAAGAAATGTTTTCTATGTGAAGGATAATGGTATCGGGATTGCCAAGGAATTTAAAGATGACGTGTTTCGTATCTTTAAACGACTGAACAGCCCCAAGGCGTATGGTGAAGGAACGGGCGCAGGGCTCACTTTTACCAAAAAGAATATAGAGCGTCACGGTGGCGTTATCTGGTTTGAGTCAATACCTGGCGAAGGTACAGTTTTCTATTTTACGCTTGTGGAGAATAAAAATGCTTGATCCTCGTCTTACCCAGCCAATCATGATTGTAGAAGATAACGACGATGATTTTGAAGCCACGGAACGGGCATTAAAATATGGGGGGCCAGCCCTTAAAAATACAATAATACGTTGTGAAGATGGCCGTTGCGCACTTAATTACCTTATGCGCGAAGGAAAATTCTCCGCCCCTGAATCCTCCCCGCGTCCGGGCGTTATCCTTCTTGACCTGAATATGCCGGGCATCAGTGGGCATGAAGTGCTGATACAGGTCAAATCCAATGAACATCTCCGCGATATTCCTGTTGTTATCCTAACCACTTCGGAAAATGAACGCGATATTGACCGCTGCTACGCTGCCGGAGCCAACACCTACATAAAAAAACCTGTTGATCTGGACAATTTCTTCGCGGCCATCCGCAAACTGCGTGAATATTGGTTTGATCTTGCCATTCTGCCGAAGGAGACACCGTGAGCAATCAAGGTATTTCAGTTATGATAGTTGACGACAATCAGGATGACGTTGACACCTATTGCCGTTATCTTTCAACCGCCAATGGCATAAAAAAAATCATTACGGCTGAAAATGGACAGGAAGCCGTCAACCGTTTTGAAAACAACCCAACCGATATCATCCTGATAGACTACCGTATGCCCGGTTGGGATGGGTTGCGTACTATCGACGAATTCCGCAAACGCAATTACATGGCGCCTGTTATCATGCTGACAGGCAATGGGGATGAAGAGCTGGCTGTTAAGGCCTTCAAGCACGGCGCAATGGATTACATCTCTAAAAACCGTGTGAATGAAGATTCCATTCGACGCGTTGTATTTCAGGTTCTGGAAAAATCGGAACTACGCATCAAGCTGGAAGAGCAGAAAAAAAACCTCGAGAATTTTTCCTACATACTGGCCCACGACCTTCAGGCCCCTATCCGCCATATCCAGATATTATCCACCATGCTGAATGAGGCTGTAGAAAACGAAAACCTTGAAAGCCTCCCTTCCCTCAGCAAAACCATGTCATTGGTTGCCGCGCGCATGAGCGCGCTTATCGTGTCGCTTGACGAATACAATAAAATCAATGCCCAAGTCGATATGTCGTCAGTGGATATGAATCAGGCAGCCAATGACGCAAATATTTTACTCAAGGTTCCTATAGAAGAAAAAAAAGCAAAGGTAACTCTCGACCACCTGCCGATCGTGCATGGTCACTCCCCTTTTCTTATCCAGCTTTTAAGCAATCTCATATCTAACGGCATAAAATATTGTGACAAAGCAACGCCCGAAATTCACATTTCAGCCGAACCGCATAGCGAAGGCTGGGTCATCATGGTGAAAGATAACGGCATCGGTATTCCTGAAAAATTCTTCACCCATATTTTTGAACCATTCAAACGGTTGCACGGCAACGAAGAAAATTATCAGGGGTCAGGCCTTGGATTGGCTATCTGCCGCAAGATTGTCGATATTCACGGCGGGCATATCTGGTGTCAGTCGGAAATGGGGCATGGCACGACGTTCCTTTTTACCCTGCCCAGGGCCGTGACGCATTAACCCCCTGCACGCAAAAACTGCATCTTAAAGGGCGTGGATTCACATTAATTTGAAGGAAAATGGGGCGACCGATGGCGCTCGAACCCCGCACGCGAAAGCGTGCATTCTAAAAAAACGTGGGTTCGCGTTAATTTAGGGAATGGGGCGACCGATGGGGCTCGAACCCACGACCACTCGGACCACAACCGAGGGCTCTACCAGCTGAGCTACGGCCGCCACCAGAGAGAACGCTTATATGCGCAAATCTAATGCTTTTGTCCAGTGAAAATTTATGCTTTTCTATCTGGACGCTGCAGTGCAAACATGCTAATCCCATGCAATATTGCATGTCAGACCTGCGTAAATTGCATAGTTATGACAGCACAACGTGCCAAAACAAGGGGTTATCAATGGCCAATAAGTTTAAATCTATTTCCGATTTCCTTAAATTCATCAAGGAGAACGAAATCCAGTATGTCGATTTCGTCTTTGCCGATTTGCGCGGCAAACAGCAACATACGACCCAGCATGTCACCACCGTTGATGAAGATTTATTAAGCGCCGGAATTTATTTTGACGGCTCCTCCATCGCCGGATGGAAAGCCATCAACGAATCCGACATGATTCTGAAACCTGACCTGTCGAAAACAGCCATGGACCCGTTCGCGGCGCAACCAACCGTCAAAGTTTACTGCGATGTGTATGAGCCATCCAAAAAAGCCGATGGTTCGGGTGAAGGCCAGCCATATACACGCTGCCCGCGTTCCGTTGCAAAAGCAGCCGAAGCCTATCTGCAGACTGCTGGTGTTGGTGATAAGGCCTTCTTTGGTCCGGAAGCGGAATTCTTTGTGTTCGATGATGTGAAATATTCCGTCAAAATGAACAAAGTATCCTTTGAAGTCGACAGCATCGAAAGCCCGCATAACACCGACAAAACCTATGCCGATGGCAACCTCGCCCACCGCGCCCGCGTCAAAGGCGGCTATTTCCCGGATGCGCCGATGGATACCGGCAATGACCTGCGGGCTGAAATGCTCTCAGTCATTCACGGCATGGGTGTTGAAGTCGAAAAACATCACCATGAAGTGGCCACGGCACAGCACGAACTCGGGATTAAATTCTCGACCCTCGTCGATTGCGGCGACAACATGCAGATTTACAAATACGTCGTGCATAACGTCGCGGCTGCCTACGGCAAAACCGCAACCTTCATGCCAAAGCCTATGTTTGGTGACAACGGGTCCGGGATGCACGTGCACCAATCCGTCTGGAAAGGTTCAACACCATTGTTCGCAGGCGACCTGTATGCCGGTCTGTCGGAAACCGCCCTCTTCTATATCGGTGGTATCATCAAGCATGCGAAAGCCCTGAACGCCTTCACCAACCCAACGACCAACAGCTATAAGCGTCTGGTACCTGGGTATGAAGCACCCGTTCTGTTGGCCTATTCGTCACGTAACCGTTCGGCATCCTGCCGCATTCCACACTCGGCCTCGCCTAAAGGCAAACGCGTGGAAGTGCGCTTCCCTGACCCATGCGCCAACCCATATCTGGCCTATGCCGCCATGCTGATGGCCGGTCTGGACGGGATTAAGAACAAAGTCCACCCAGGCGATGCCCATGACAAAAACCTGTACGACCTGCCGCCGGAAGAACTGGCCAAGGTTCCAACGGTTTGCGGTTCGCTGCGCCAGGCTATCGACTCACTGAAAGCTGACCATGCCTTCCTGACGGCAGGCAACGTCTTCAGCGAAGACCTGATCAATGCGTATATCGACCTGAAAATGGAAGAAGTGCTGGCGTTTGAAACCATGCCGCACCCAATCGAATACGACATGTACTATTCCTCATAGACTACAGAAAACTAATTAAGCCCCTTCGAATGTAATATCGAAGGGGCTTTTTCTTTTTTATTATTTACTTTTTGTGGGGGTTTTATTTGTCATACTCGTTTATATCCCATGCGACTTACAGCGCGTTGATTTTAATTATTTCTTAAGGAGAGAGAATTCATGACAAAGACAGGGAAACTGGCACTGACATTACTGGTAGGTACAAGCATTGGCCTGACTGCGCTTGCAGGGTCCGCCGAAGCACGTGTAATGGCCACCGAGCGTGGTCATGTACGTGATAAAGTCGAAGCCCTTCGCGACCGCAAGGAAACCATCAAAGACCGCAAAGAAAATATCCGTGATAGAAAAGAGGATATCCGTGACGCCCGCGAAGATAAATGGGATGAAAAACACGATGGCGGCAAGAAAGACAAACTCGAAGACATACGCGATAAAAAGGAGGATATCCGCGACAAGAAAGAAGATATTCGCGATCGTAAAGAGAATGTACTGGACCGCAAGGAAAACCGCCGTGACCGCAAGTACCACGACAAGCTGCCTATCCGTGATGGTAAGCCGGTTAAACCTGCGGAATAATCAACCTAACAAAAAACCCCGCCAATCAGCGGGGTTTTCGTTTGCCCGAGGGCTTTTCTATTTCAGATGACCAGCAACAATCGCCACCAGAATAATCGCCACGATATTGGCAATCTTGATGAGCGGGTTAACAGCCGGGCCGGCGGTGTCCTTGTACGGATCACCGACAGTATCCCCCGTCACAGCGGCTTTGTGGGCGTCTGAGCCTTTCCCGCCGTGATGGCCTTCTTCGATATATTTCTTGGCGTTATCCCATGCACCGCCACCCGATGTCATCGAGATAGCCACGAACAGGCCCGTCACAATCGTCCCCATCAGCAACGCACCCAGAGCTTGGAATGCTTCTGCCGTGCCTGCCAGTTTATAAACAACGGCAAACAGTACGATTGGCGCACCAACCGGCAACAAGGATGGAACAACCATTTCACGGATAGCCGCTTTGGTCAGCAGGTCAACGGCGGTACCGTATTCCGGCTTGGCTTTGCCTTCCATGATGCCTGGAATCTCACGGAACTGGCGGCGAACCTCCAGCACCACAGAACCAGCCGCACGGCCAACAGCCGTCATCGACATAGCACCAAACAGATATGGCAGCAACCCACCGATAAACAGGCCGATCACAACATACGGGTTTTGCAGTGAGAACGGCAGATCACCAATTTCAGGCATGTAATGCTTGATTTCTTCGGTGAACCCGGCGAACAGCACCAGCGCCGCCAGACCGGCAGAACCGATAGCATAGCCCTTGGTCACAGCTTTGGTGGTGTTACCAACAGCGTCCAGTTCATCAGTGATGACGCGGACATTTGGCGGCAGTTCTGACATTTCGGCGATACCACCCGCGTTATCAGTAACCGGACCGAAGGCATCCAGCGCCACAACCATACCGGCCAGCGACAGCATGGTGGTTGCCGCAGTGGCAATACCATATAGCCCACCCGTGGTGTACGCGATGTAGATACCAAGGCAGATAACCAATACCGGCAGAGCGGTTGATTCAAGCGAAACAGCCAGACCCTGAATGATGTTGGTACCATGTCCCGTTTCCGATGACTTGGCGATGTTACGCACCGGGCTGAACGCGGTCGATGTGTAATATTCAGTAATCCAGACCAGCAGCGCCGTAACGCCAAGGCCGACACCACCACAGATAACCAGATCCATACCCGTGACGACATCACCCGATACCAGCTTGAGTTCCGTATCCAGACCAACCTGTTTCACGATAAGACCGAGAACCAGGACCGCCGAGAACACCGCACTGGCAATAAAACCGCGGTACAAAGCGCCCATAACGGTTGTTGTGCTTTTGGTAAACTTGACGAAGAACGTACCAGCGATAGACCCGATAATGCACAACGCGCCAATCATCAGCGGCAGCATCATCCCGATAACTCTGCTTTCTTCCGTGAAGATATTGAAAGCAATCAGCATCGCAGCCACAACCGTCACCGCATAGGTTTCAAACAGGTCGGCGGCCATACCGGCGCAGTCACCCACGTTATCACCCACGTTATCGGCGATAACAGCCGGGTTACGCGGATCATCCTCAGGAATACCGGCTTCGACTTTGCCCACCAGGTCGGCACCAACGTCCGCCCCTTTGGTAAAGATACCACCGCCGAGACGCGCGAAAATCGAAATCAGCGATGCACCGAAGCTAAGACCAACAAGCCCTTCCAGCGCCTCGCGTGTCTCAACATGATTGACTTCCAACTGCAGATAGGAATAACCCGCAACGCCCAGCAGACCAAGGCCAACCACCAGCATCCCGGTGATGGCCCCCGCCTTGAACGATACGTTCAGCGCCGCATCACGGCTTTCACTGGCGGCCTGCGCCACACGGACGTTCGCCCGCACCGACACGTTCATCCCGATAAAACCGGCCAGTCCGGAAAGAACAGCCCCAATAACGAACCCGATAGCCACATGGCTGCCCAGCAGCATCCATAAAGCGAGGGTAACAAATACACCCACAGTTCCGATCGTTTTGTACTGACGGGTCAGATAGGCAGACGCCCCTTCCTGAATAGCCGCCGCAATTTCCTGCATGCGGGCATTCCCTGCGGAACGGGCCATGACCTGGCGATAGGCCACCTGACCATATATCAACGCCAGCACAACGCATGACGCAATCATTAAGTAAACGGGTAACATAAGGTTTATTCTCCCCTGTTAAGTTGCACAAATCTAACGGGGATGTTGATAACCCCCGTTAAATCAACGCGCAAATTTACGCCTGTCCTAACATCGGCGCAATACCCCAGCTTCCGGAAAATACCATTCGTGCAATCTATTATTGTTGCGCCGCAGGAAGGCAAAAAGAAAAACCCCGGTCAATGACCGGGGGGAGTTTTAGGGCTCACTACTAAAAACTTGAAACAGGGATTAAGCTTTGCGTTGCTGAATGGCCTGCAACAGGACATCCTTCACTTTATCTTCACCCAGGACCTTTGCGGTAATCTTGTTCAGGCGCGCTTTAATCTGATTAACTTCGATAACGCCGTTGATATCGGTCGCGGTTTTATTGCTCAGCGAACCATACATATCCTGAATAAATGCATCTTTTAGACGCGGGGTGAATTTTTCGATTTCCTTGGCGACCTCAGGGTCCGCTACTTCCAGAGTCACCACAATATTAACAATCTGGACAACGCCGTCCTTGTTTACAACCGGCAACACCAGCGGATCTATCTTGACGAAGGTCACTTTGGCATCCGCCTCGGCTTTTTCCTTACCGGTCAGTTCTTTTTTGGCTGCTTTTTCCAGATCTTTGGGGTCAACCGACGCTACCGCCGATTTATTGAAATAGAAATAGGCTCCTGCTCCGCCGCCGCCCAAAAGCAGCAATGCAACAAGAATCATGACAAGCTTTTTCATCGTAAACCCCTACTATGATGGAAGTGGGCCTTTCTGGCCCTTATCGTTGTTCTTTAAGATTAGCAGGGGAAGTTTAATGCAGCGTAACAATTACATAAAAATTGAAATTGTTTTTGCTTTTAAATGAAATCAAGTATTTACCCGTAATTCCTTAGCCAAAGCATCAAGAATGCCATTCACGAGCTTGGTTTCGGCGCCTTCAAAGAATCCGGCGGTAATATTCAGGTAATCCGAGATTATAATCGGGGTGTCCGTATCGTGATGGGCCAGTAATTCAAAGGTGCCGCACAGGATAATGGCCGTCAGCAACGGTTCGATATTGGACGAGGCATTCATGCGCGGACGGATAATCTGCTGCAAATCACCCCAGCGCTCGCTGATTCCTGACAAAAGGGACCGGAACATAGGGCCATCCGGCGTGACCATTTCCCCGTCTTCCAGGTCCATGCCGACCCGGTGGGACATAAATTCATCATAAAGTGTGTTGGGAGCGACTTCGTTCTGCAATGCCTGATATACGGCCTGTACGGCAAAGAGCCGGGCGGCGGTTTTGCGGGCTTTCAGCGAGCCTTTGGGGGCGGCAGCTTTGGGCAGGGTGGCGGCAGAATCATTCATCTTGTTCAATAACCTTATTTGTGTGAGCGGGGAAGGTTTACGCCATTCCGCCCTTTCCCGTCAAGTAATTCGAACCAAAACCGTCATTATTAAGGGGCTGCGGAACTCTTTGCCTCTACCGCGTATTGGCAAACTATGGAAGCAGTTCTCCCCCTCTCCGGCCATACCCATAAAACCCATATTTTATGGCGTAATATTGCTATTGGGTTTGTTGTTATTATTGCCCTGGCCCTTGTTGGTGGGCGCATTTACCTGCCCGTCTGGCTGACTGACTATGTGAACAGACAAATTAACGGACTGGAAGGCTATGACGGCGGTGTCAGCGATATTGACGTTGCCCTGTGGCGCGGCGCGTATCAGATACACGACCTGCGCCTGAACAAAGTCCGTGGCGGGATTAAAGAACCTTTTGTCAGTATCGGCACGACCGATCTGTCCATTGAATGGAAAGCCCTGCTCCACGGGTCGGTTGTGGCCGAAATTGAACTGAAGAATGCCAATCTCAACTTTGCGAAAAGCCAGACCGGCGCGGGAACAGACTGGGAAGGTTTTATCGACTCCCTCATCCCCTTTGATATCAACCGCCTGGATATTAACGGCGGGAAAGTCGCCTATATCGACCATAGCGCCAGTCCGGACGTGAACCTGTATATCAACAATATCACGGCGCATGTGACAAATCTTCAGAACGTGACAGAACAGCAAAAGCTTCTGCCATCCGACCTTGTGGTTTCCGGCAATTCCATTGGTAACGGGAAGCTCAATATCACCGGGCAGATCAATATCCTGAAGAATACACCTGACTTTGATTTGGATGCCAAGCTGGAGAATGCCCAGTTACCTGCCTTCAATAATTACGCCAATGAAATCGCCGCGATTGATTTCAGTAAAGGCCGCATAGGCGTTTATTCGGAACTGGCATCCGCCAAAGACCGTGTTACCGGCTATGTGAAGATTGTGGCCAATGATATCGAACTTGATTATCTGGCCGCGCCGAACCCTATCAACGCCCTATGGGAAGCCCTTGTCGCTGCGTTCATGGAAATATTCAAAAACCAGCCACGCGACCAGTTTGCCCTGACTATTCCGATTGAGGGGTCTCTGGAAAATCCTGATCAGGATAGCTGGGCCGCATTTTTCAGTATTTTTGAAAATGCCTTTGGTCGTGCTTTTTCCCGAAACACGGAAGGCCGCGTAAACATTAAAGATATTCTGAATAAGCCAAAGGGTGAAGTTTCAACGCCCTCCGCTCCCCAACCCCCAGCACCCTCACATAAGATAATAGACAGACAATAAAAAAGCCCCTGTTTCCAGGGGCTTTTGAAATTTGATTGATAAAGCGGATTAACGCTTAACCCACTGTTTCGCACGACGGGCTTTATGCAGACCGACTTTCTTACGTTCAACAGCACGGGAGTCACGGGTCAGCAAGCCTGCTACTTTGAGCGGGCCACGCAGATCCGGCTCGAAATATTGCAGAGCGCGGGAGATACCGTGACGGATAGCGCCAGCCTGACCGGACAAACCACCACCGGATACGGTGCACACAACGTCAAACTGGTTAACGCGGTTCACGATCAGGAATGGCTGGTTCAGAACCAGCAGGTGGGTCTGACGACCGAAATATACGTCTTGCTCACGGCCATTGACCAGAACTTTACCACGGCCTGGTTTAATCCAGACACGGGCAGTCGCGTTTTTACGACGACCGGTACCATAAGCACGGCCCTGTGCGTCGATTTTCGGCGTACGCACTTTTACTTCGCCTTCCGCAGCCGGAGCAGCAGCCAGGTCTTTCAGATCTTTTACAGCTTCAGATTTCGCCATGATGATTAGCCTCTTACCTGGTTTTTACGGTTCAGTGATGCAACGTCCAGAACTTCTGGGTTCTGTGCCGCATGTGGATGATCAGCCCCTGCATATACGCGCAGGTTGGTCAGGCATTTACGGCCCATGGTGCCTTCCGGCAGCATACGCTCAACAGCCTTCATAATCACGCGCTCTGGGTATTTGCCATCCAGAATCTCAGCCTTGGTACGGCTTTTGATACCGCCTGGGTGGCCGGTGTGCCAGTAGAAGCGGTTGTCTTCGCGTTTCGCGCCGGTCAGTTGAACTTTCTCAGCGTTTACAACGATAACATAGTCACCCGTGTCCATATGGGGGGTGAAGCTTGGCTTGTGCTTGCCGCGCAGACGCATGGCGAGAACAGAAGCGAGACGCCCCAGAACCAGCCCTTCAGCATCCACAACGATCCATTTCTTCTCAATATTGGAAGGCTTGGCGGAAAAAGTTTTCATGCCTGAATCCTTAAATTGTGTTGGTGTTAAAATCGAAGGCAGTTCTATACAAGGCAATCCGCCCTGTCAACAAAATTGAAACGCCAATAATTTTGTTTTTTCATTTAAAATCAATGGCATAAATAAATGTGGTATTATAATACCATTATATTGCTGATTTTCTTGCTCTGTTGAGCTCTTCTCCTGTATAACGCCAATACAATTATGTAATTATATGGTGTAAGGAATGGCGCTTTCTCCAGTAGGATATATTCAGGAAAAAGTCGGCTTTGCCGATTTACGGGCGGCATTCGCCGATAGCAATTGCGCGGCCATCACCACCAATGATGCCAAAATTGCCATCAGGGAAGCTATTGCCTCCATAACCCCACATGACACCGAAAAATTAACCGGGGTTGAAATAGGCCAGTTTGATGGCCGTATATGCGTAAGAGCGAAAAACAGACCTTGCCTGCCAATCGGGGACAAACTGATACATTCCACCTATGGCCTGCCGCTTGCCCTGCAAATCCAGCTTTTTTCGGACAATGAAGATTATGCACACCATACCGGCAAACAATGCATTACCCGTATAGCTGTCGGCAAGGATCTGGGCATCCCTTGGCATATGGATATGTCCCGGAGCGTTGATATCCCCATTCAGCACCGCGACTTGTCCGGGCGCGGCATATTCATGGCCACCTCTGAAAACGGCTTTGAGCTACCATTTACGCAATCGGCAACTACCGCCTATTTCAACGAAGTCGCGGTCAGGCATCATATCGCCAAAGGTAATCTGCAGTTACATATGCTGGCCGCCGGAGAGCGCATCGTCTTTCGCCATAATCTTCTGCATCGTTCTTACCGCACACTCAATGACCTCAGCCTGTCTGTGCCCCAGATACGGGCGATTACATCCTACCACCCCTCCCGCGCCTGAGCCGCAAAAGAGAAGCGGCAGCCTCATTTTCCCCCTTGCATAGCTGAGATATCTGCATTTTTATTAGCTATGGCTCTCACCCCGCATCACCCCTATTACATTGCTGCAATTACCGTTTTCATTGCCTTGGTGGCACTAACCATCTTCACATTTCATGCCTACCCTAGCCGCCCTATTCCTGCCGCCTATTGGTTATGGGCAGGCATAGTCGCTGCTGACGCCCCGGCAAATTCCGACCTGTATATTTATCAGGGATTAATCAAAACCACATCATCACAAAGCCATTATAAGCGGGTCGGCCTGTATCCGCATCCGTTACAGGCGAAAGCCATCTACCTCTCTTATCGTCTCGAAGGTGATTTGCCCGAACCTGAAATAGTCACGCGCAATTTTCTGCAAAGTGTCACAGAATGGCAACGTCATAAATTGACCATCACCGGGTTGCAGGTTGATTTTGACTCGGCAACTTCCAAGCTCCTGCAATATGGTGACTTTCTGACACAGCTTCGCGATGCTCTGCCTCCTCAATATAAACTCAGCATCACTGGGCTAGGCGACTGGGCCGTTTACGGTCAGCGTGATGCGGTCAGCCATATCACAACAACAGTCGATGAAGTGGTTTACCAGCTTTATCAGGACCACGACCCACTGCCAAATATGCAACGTTATATCCAGGCCTTGTCGCGTTATAAACTGCCCTTCCGTATTGGACTCCTCGCCTCAGACATGCAAAACAATGACGCTTATTTACATACTCTTTCCGCTAATTCCAACTTTAACGGGGTGATTTACTTCATCCAGAAATGACAATTGCATGCTTCGCCCCATCTGCACTGCCCTGCTCCTGTTCATACCCTCTGTCGCTTTTGCCTCCGGCGGTCCGCCATCACCTTACTTTGCGCCGCCAACCTATATTGATATCGATCATACTGTGCCGGAATATACGGATGATTATTACAGCTTGCGCGCGCTGTATTGGGAGTTGGTTACTCCTGAGGAATCCTGGGAGTTGGTTACATCCAACCACAACAATAACTATGCAACTGAACCCATACCAACACAAGCGCAACTGGATGCTCGCAAGGCAGCAGAAAACCAGCCCGATTATAAGGACTATATTGCGGCAGCAGATGCATTCAATCGCGCTGACTACGATACTGCCCTCACAGGATTTACCAAACTGCGCGACAAAAGCCAGGGCCTGAGAGAACGTCTGGCGAAATGGGTCGACAAATCATCAAATAGCTGGGCCGTTGAAACGGCCACATATATGGTTGCCCGTACACAATTGGTCATGTCACAGAAGAACTGGGACGGCTATACCGACCCGCTGGAACAGGTTGATCAAAACCTGGTCAAACAGGCCAGTGACTCGTATGCCGCATATTTAAAGGCATACCCGAGCGGACTGTATGCCGATTCAGCGCGCCACATTCAGCGTAAAATTCTTATGCTACAGGGACGTACCGATGATTTATCGGCGGCTTTACGTACGGAAGCAAATAAAGCTTTTGCACCCGGCAACGCTGGCAAATATGATGTTGTGCTGCTGCAGGAATTTATGCGCTTTAATACAACACCGATAAATGCCGCGCAGGATGCCCCGTTACTCATCACCTATGGCTGGCTAAAAGAACAAATCCCCACGGCAGAGGACATTTCCGCCCTGAACAAACGCGAAAGCGATTTTCGTGAACACCCGGGCTTATTCCATTTCACGCGCGCCCTCGGCCTTTATAAAATGAAAGATTATCAAGGCGTGCTGGATTCAACGCCCGGCGACAAGGTAACGAACGACCTTCTTTCGCTTAGCACAGAATTACTGCGGGCCAAATCATTCGCCGCATTAGGCAATTATGATGAGGCGCTGAATGTCTTTACTGCTATGAATCAGGCAAGCTCTCAGGAAGCCATCGAACTTGAAATGGCTAAACTGAAAATCGCGCAGAAAAATACTTTGCAGCTTTATGAACCAACATCACATCTCAAAAGTGAAAACCTGTTGCGGGCAGTGGCCCAGAACGCGCTGGATGATAAAGATATTGCCCTCGCCTTGCGTAAACCAAATATTACCGGAGAAAAACGCGCTTATCTGGCGCAGGAACTGGCGCTGCGATACCTTTTGACCCGCCGCTACGTTGATCTGACCAATCTCATGACACAGGAACCCGCCGCGGCCAGATATTTTGCCGATATCAAACAGGCCGTGGCAATCTTGGCAAAACAGCCGGATGACAATAAATCCAAACTGGATGTAGCCCGGTTTGAATATTATAAAAACCTGCGTCCGAACTTTACCTTCATGGAACAGGATTATTATACGACCCATAGCCTCCCAGAAATGCGACCCTGGTGCGGGACTGCATGTGAAGGGGCAACAGCCCGCGCTAAAGCCGCCATCCCGCCTTATGAATTATTCCATGAAGTGGCTGGCGCTACACGCGATTTGCCACCAGACATGATCGAAGCGGAAACGCTTCATTTCCTTGTTCGCTGCTTCCGTGGCTCCGAATTTCAGAATATGTGCAAATGGGAACGCGATTACCCGAATGAGAGCAAAGCCGTTTACGAGCGGCTTCATAAACGTTATCCGGCCTCAAAATGGGCCAAAGCCACCCCTTATTATTACTGATATTCACTTTTATTTTAAACAGACTATATCAATAAAATGGATTCACTGACGCATATTGTTATGGGGGCCGCGATTGCGCAGGCCGTAAGCAACGGCAAACTTGGTAGAAAGGCAATGGTTTTCGGGGCCTTGGCCGCCACCATTCCCGATTTTGATGTATTCCTGACCCCGCATCTCGGCGATTTCGCCGAATGGAAATATCATCGCGGCTTTACCCATTCACTCTGGTTTACGCCGCTGGCTGGTGCCTTGATGGGATTGGGGCTTTGGCGCTGGTATGACAAAATACCCAGTCATCGCAATCTCTGGATCTTGGCAATGGCCCTCGCTATGATCTCGCATGCGCTGCTGGATGCCTGCACAATCTACGGAACCCAGTTACTGGCTCCTTTCACCGATAAACGATTTGAAATCGCCGCAGTCAGCATCATCGACCCCTTCTTCACACTTATACTATTATTAGGGCTATGTCTTCCTGCTTTGCCGACCTTGCGACAGCATATAGCCAAGTTTGCGTGCGTCGCGCTTGGTTTATCGGTTCTATATCTTGCCTATGGCTGGCATCAGAACAACACGGCCAGGGAAATGGCAGCGGCGCAATTGGCCGAACAGAATGTCACACCTTCACGCATCACTGCCTATACGACGATTTTTCAGCCCTGGCTGCGCCGTGTTGTTGTCGAAGAAAATGGTAGCAAACTGCGTGTCGGATTTGTCTCCACATTTTCACCGGAACCTATCAAATGGACCTGCCAGATTCAGGCCCCCGCCCCTGTCCGCAACTCCATTCTGGCGACAGAAGCCGGATATGTATTCAACTGGTTCGCGGGCGATCAGTTAAGCATTACGGTGACTCCCGACAGCAAAACTGCTTATGCAATGGACGCGCGCTATGGCATTCCGGGGCCATCGGCTTTTGGCTGGTGGGGAATGAATTTCCGCCTGAATGCAAATGGCAACCACCTGACCGCAAATCTGCTTGGCCGCATCCGGAACGAACGTGATGCCAGCCTGGAAAACATAAAACAACTTTTCCGCGCCTCTGTCGGTTTACCCAATAGTTTCCTGCCCACATCCGACAAAGATTGTTAAGGAACAAATCTGGACTTATCCGTGTTGGTTACGTAACCAGTGAGGTATCACCATGACCCGTAAGAAATCGGCAAAAGAGCAGGAAAAGGAACTGGATAAGGAGTTAAAAGACACATTTCCCGCCAGCGACCCCCTTAGTGGTAATATATTCACCGGGGCTGGCGCGCCGGATTATCACCGATCGACCAAAAAAAGTGCCAAGCGATAAAAGCAAGGGACCCGCAAAGGGTCCTTTCCTATGGCGGAGGTGAATGATATATTCCCCCACAGATTTAATAACAGGAGATGAGAATGAAAAAACTCCATTCGCTTATGGTAATCGCTCTGCTCTTGACCGCCTGCGCCACCACCGAAGACCCGCACCCCAACATCCTGATTGTCGGTCAGAATATCGTTATGGGCTGCAAACATGTCGGCCATATATCGACCAGTTCTAAAAATTATGGCCTGTTCACGGAAACCGCCAGCGAAGCGCGTGTAAAAAATGCGAAGATTGAGGCGGCAAAATTGGGCGCCACACACATCGTTATGACGGCCCCAGTAAAACAGGACGGCACGACAACCAACGAAGGCGAAGCGTATATCTGCGGACGGTAAAATTAAAAAGAGAATTTGGCGCTGATTGTGAAAGCATGGTCCTGGCTGTTCGATGACAGTGTCCCGTTATATCCGCCATGCAGGCTTGCACCATCATTTAAATCAGCCTGAACCCCTAAACCGACAAGCACAGAATCAGGGGTACGACCTGGGCCATACGCCACAAATTCCGATGACCCTGTCGCAAAGCGCATGCTGGCCTTATCCATTAAATCGCCATAAGCATGTTGCCAGCCCAGTGACCCATTCATACGGATAGTTTTTCCCTTTTCGGTCGTGAAGGATTTCCCCATACGAACGCCCAGCGTCTGTGATGGAGCAAAAGCACTGCTGCTGTCCACTTCCAGATTAGATGCCCCACCGCCGCTTTCAGTATAGCCATTCATATGCGCATAGCTCAACGCGATATTGGTGAATATCTCCCCACCCAGATTATGCTGCCTTAAGAAAGCATAACTGGTCTCAACAAACCCCATCGCTGTAAACCCAGTCGTATCACCTTGCGGCGCCCCACTGAAACCCGGGAAAACAACATAACGCTGCGTATTGATGTCATGAAAAGTGCTCCCGAAACCACCATTCAAACGGACATGCCCGTTTAACTGATGACTGGCATACAGGCCGGCATGGTAATTGTTCAACTGACTCGATGCGCTTTCGGAATAGGTATTCATTTCCAGCGATTCGTACCCGCCAAAAAATCCGATATATGTATCCGTATCAATCTGGCGGTCAATTCCGGCCATCAAACCCATTGATCCCCTGTCCTGCTGGGATGACGTGGAGCGGCCATTAGTATGGCCCGCTGTTCCGAAGGCTTCGGTCCATACGCGGTTAGCGGCGTTGATAATTTTATTTGTTCCGGCTCTCTGCTCCAGCAGAGAAGCGGTGCCATTTGGTACGATAGACGCCAGATCATCAACACCCGCCATGGGGGCAAGCAACGCCAGCCCAGTTCCATCATCCTGATGTGATAATGCCTGTATGCGTGTGGAAAGGATTTTAGGAATAATGCCAGCAGCCTCAGCCATTGAGCCCGTAACGCCGGGCATGTGCTCGCCCGATAAATCATCCAATGCCTGTGCAGCCTGCGCATAGGTCAAACTGCTGAAAGCGTCATACATCGCGTTTCCAGCCCCGAGTTCTTCCAGCGAATTGGCAACGTCACGCTGTACGAAATCAGTTCCTACACTCGCAAATCCCACATTATTTGCTGTCATCAGTACCTGCACGTCATTAGCATTATAAATAAGGCTAGGCGTAAAAAATGCCAGGTCGGTGGTAATGTTATCAAATGTTCCGGTGCGCGCGCCCGTATGCGTAATGATGGTATATAGACTACCATTCGCATAGGTCCCAGGTGTCGCCAGAACAGATACAGAGGCACCCGATTGAATATCCAGTGTGCCTGTAATATCCAAAAGGTCGGAATTCAGCGCGTCGTCTATTTCAACTTCATATGTCGAACCAGTATTAAACGTTGTATTGCCAGCGGATAAGGTGCCAATGGAATTTCCGGGGGTAAGCAGCCCGCTTGTCGACAATTATTTAAAATTCTATAAGTTTGATTTTTCGTAACATTAAGAAGGGCACATATATCGAAATATATATGTCCCTTCTATAATTTACATTGTTATGACTATTTTGTTTCCGTCGACTGGGTGGTTTTTTCAGTCGTCGTTTCTTTATTCATGAGACCTTGCGGATCAGTTGTCGTTTTGGTTTCAGTTTCTTGTTTCGCGTTGCCGCTATCATCGGTTTTGGTTTCAGTTGTGGTAACACGTTCCATAGTCGTGCCGCCCTCAACTTCCGATTTTTGCGAGCTTTCCGTCTTGGTTTTCTGATCATCGCAGGCCATTAAGGTCAGGGACGATACTGCCAGCAGCATCAAAGCTATGTTTTTCATCATTTTTTCTTCCTTCATTAGAGTTAAAACCTTCATACAAACGCCAGAAAGCGCCATAAGGTTCATTCCCTTATAAAGCAAACTGGAAAATAGGTAAGATGATTTATGGTCGTTATTAATGCCAATCCAGAACAAATTTATTGTTCAGGTTACACGGATAAGATATCTCCCACTCGCGGCCCTAAAATATTGCCATGTGGAGCAGAAGATCAGCCGCCCCCACAATGTCCTCACCACGAATACCGGGCGATTTGAGCGGCAGGCCATAACGCTTTCTGGCTTCCTGCACCGCCAGCAAAGCGGCCTTATATTGCGGCTCCCGCGCTCCGCGTGTTTCATCATCCATAATCTTCAAATGGTGTGCGATACTTTCTTCGCTCAACTCAACATAACCATTGTTGTCCCGGCTTGGCATATGTGGGTCGTAAATAATCGCACGGGCATCTTGAGGCGAGGTCAATAAACCCCCGCCCACAAGATTGATTCCAATAAACTGGACACGGTCGCCACGCACGAACTTAGCAATGCCGTCTATCGTTTCAGTAACTTTATCTCCAGCCTTGATCGGCAAGTCGTAAAAAAACAATATCGGCAAAACTCCCGCACTGAATAATGCGGTTTCGCCCGCGACCATAGTGGCCTTACCCAGAAACTCTCCACCGAGTTCCAACGCATTCGCGGTGCCGGTACGCGCAGCCTGCATGCGGTTATCGACATAAGTCACACCATCACGCACCGAAGCTTTCACATTGTTAAAAGCATCACCGACATGACCCGCAGCAGCCTGAGCTGTATCGGCAACTTTCTGCGCGGCATCTGAAAC
>CAMLMM010000038.1 GCA_946481105.1 uncultured Alphaproteobacteria bacterium | reverse complement strand
GAATGCTGCGTTTGCAGACCAAAAGACAAAAATTAAACCGCCACAGGTGCCTTGATGGCTGGGTGCGGGTCATACCCCACCAGCTCGAAATCCTCGAATTTGAAATCGAACAGATTGGTGACATGCGGGTTGAGGTGCATATCCGGCAGCTTGCGCTCCTCGCGCGATAATTGCAGCTGTACCTGATCCATGTGGTTGGAATAGATATGCGCATCGCCGAGCGTGTGTACGAAGTCACCCGGTTTCAGCCCGCAGACCTGCGCCATCATGAGCGTGAGCAGCGCATAGGAGGCGATGTTGAACGGCACGCCGAGGAAGATATCCGCGCTGCGTTGATAGAGCTGGCACGAAAGTTTTCCATCCGCGACATAGAACTGAAAAAAGCAATGGCACGGCGGCAGCGCCATCTTGCCGACCTCCCCCACGTTCCACGCCGATACAATCAGGCGGCGGCTGTCCGGGTTGGTTTTGATGTCGTGAATGAGGTTCGATATCTGGTCGATATGACGCCCGTCAGCCGCAGGCCATGACCGCCATTGCGATCCGTAGACCGGGCCGAGATTGCCATCTTCATCCGCCCATTCGTCCCAGATGCTGACGCCATTATCTTTCAGGTATTTGATATTGGTGTCGCCCTTGAGGAACCACAGCAATTCATGAATGATGGATTTGGTATGCACCTTCTTGGTGGTCAACAGCGGAAAGCCGTCTTCGAGGTTGAACCGCATCTGGTACCCGAACACCGACATCGTGCCCGTGCCCGTGCGATCTTCCTTTTTTACCCCATGCGCCAGAACATGTTTCAAAAGATCGTGATATTGCTGCATGGGTGCCTCCTGTAATCAGTCATCCCACCCTAGCGGGATTCGTTCCGGCTTGGGTAGAAAAAGCTGACTCCTTTCCCCGGTTTTTCTCAATGTAATTTCCTTTCGTTTTTTCCCGAAGGCCAAATATTTTGTTGACGAATCCGGAAAATGGCGCAAGATTTCCCCTTTCCGGAATACCGGGAGCTTGAACAAAAGGGAAAATAAATGAGCCGACGTTTCGACAGGTGGACTACGCCACCTATCACAGGGAGTTTTAATTCAAAGGGGGTCGGCGGGGCTGACACGCCCCAACAGGATCCCAAGCCTGCCATCCCTTCTCGTTCGCCTATCAATAACCATGCTGGCAATTCCGGCTGGTTTACGGGATTTGAACAACGTCCTCACGGCCCCAAACGGTAATAAAATTCCAATTATGCACCGCACCGTATCGAATATTTGCATTCGATACGGGTTTTATGCCAATAATGCCCCAACAGGGAAAACAGAAGGTGTGTTATGGGTAGAATAATTCCGGACTCCGTCGTTGCGTTTTTTAACCGTCTGACCGGGCATAGCCCAGCAGGGCCGTCCCCCGTCCCTTCAGCGGAAATCGACCATCCTTTGGATGAGCCAGTCACCGCCGCCGCAGAAACCACACGGCTTGTTTTCACCTTTGATATTCAGGGTACGCTGGAACATCCCCCAACCCTCAGCCATATGGCCCCCCGGCCCAATGCCGATATATTTCATTTCATGCTTGATGCCGCTACCACAGGCCATCAGGTTTTTATCGTAACAAGCGGTTTTGTTGATAAGGCCGAACCCCGCATGGCGGCTTATGCCGCCCAGCTTGGCCGTTCACTGGGCGATGTTAAGGTCATCTCCAAATTTGATCTGGCAAACTATGCCCGCTCTGTCGATGTGGCTTTTGATGACCAGAAATTTGATTACCTGCCAGCCCTGACGGCCACGCTCCACGAAGTGGCGATTGATAAAGATGGCAACCCTGACCTGCCCCTCTCCTATTTGCGGGAAAAATTCGGTATTGCCGAACTACACGCCCAACCAACCGTCGCCACACCCCCAGCGCCCGACACAGGGCCTTTTACTGGCCCTGTTGTGTTTTAAATTCCCTCAGTAAGGTTTGATTTTCACTAGCTTTCAGAAAAAAACTCAAGCTCACCATATATCCCATGGGGCTTATTCCAGTAGCATGCCCATTCACGGTCACCATAGGAAAAATGCCACCATTCACCGTCGAATGGCGCAAATCCCGATTGCAGCATTACCGTACGCAACAACTGGCGATTTAAGATACAGGTTTTCGAAATAAAAGGGGAGAAGCTGTAACTGTCCCTTTCAAAGGCATGGGGCGCCGTGCCCATATCAACCATCTCTCCTATTGCATCGACCAAGGTAATGTCCACCGCGCCTCCTGTCGGGTGGCCAGCCACATCAGGCACTGCGACATAACGATGGATCTGTTCCATCTCCATATCGCTAAGTGGTGTTCCGTAACCCATGGAACGGCGGATTTTATCAAAGCTTTTGCGCTGGATGTCTGGCGAGCGGTAGCCGTAAAAAACTAGAAGTTTTGCGCGCGGTTGTAAGACTGCTAGATTTTTCTGTGCCTGCAGCAACCGTTCCATGACACCGCGCCGCACGTAGATATCACCGGCACCAGTCACAGGAATCTCCGTATCAAAATGGCGAATGGCAATGCCATTGGCAGACAACGGCACCATGTCTTCGCCACATTCACGGACGGCCATTGTTTTTAGTTCACGGTAAGTCAGGAATGATTGTTCCAGCGTGCGATAGATATCATCATTTTCGGCAATATGTCCCATTCCATCCTCCCCTTACAATGCCATAGCACGTTCCGGCGTGCGGTTGATAGTCTGACGCGGCGTGTAGAGCCGGGCGTCATACAATACCTCGACCGGTCCGCTGACATAGGCCCGCTTAAACGCTGTTTCATTGCGTTCAACCGTCACTATCAACGGTAGTCCTGATGGTTGTAGGATTTCAAGATTGGAAATGGACTGCCCCTCTGTAATCGACAGCGATAAACCAAGTGCGGTCGATCCGCTGCCGCAGGCGGTTTCATAGTAAAGTGTACCTGTATCGCGGACATATACATAAGGATCAATACGCAATGTACCTTTTTCAGTCTGACTGACCACCATCACACCGGGGCAGGAAGCGTGGCGAGATTATTTTCAACCAATATCTGTTTGGCCATATCCTTGCGCATCTCATCACTCACGCATCCGGCCATACGCTGTGCACTTGGCTGATGGGTGCAGGTAATCAGGTGCGAGATTCCTTCCAGATTAACAACCATCTCGCCATTATCCAAAGTCACAACACTGCTCAGGTTTTTATTGATCGGAATCATCGTCTGGGCAGAACCGTCTTTGACCATCACCGTCATTGGTTGGCTGGTGCCGGATACTTCGAGATCAATCGAACCTTCCTTGCCATTGAGCAGAAGATATCCAAGGGAGCGGGTAGCGTTCCCACAGAATTCACCACCCGCCATCTGCCCGCGGATTTTACCCGTTTCCGGATTGCGTTCCACGAACATGACCTGTTCGATGCCGGGATATGTTTTCTGAATCAAAGAGGCAATCGCTGCCTGTTGCTGACGGGTGACATTGTCCCAGACAACTGCAGTGTCATTACCCCCTGGTCGAACAATGCTAAAGCTTTGGGGATACATTCTTTATCTCTACTTAAAACAATCTGTTGTATTATTGTATTAATACAATAAATACTTATTGTCAATCGAATCTGCTATCTTTGGTATTCCGCGTCGTTGATTTTTACCCCTGTTTGCCCTATAATCATAAGGTCGGGTAACCGACTATGATGCTAAACGCTCTATGAAATAGGCGACATGGACCCGGGGGCAGTGCCCGGCGGCTCCACCAAAATCCGCAGTCAGGTTGCATGGCAACTGTTACGAGGATTTTGCCCTGCGTAGCCTTGGCGAAGCGGGGCTTAATCTGACCAGATTGAAGGCGGATTTTGACGGGGCCGAAACAGGATCGACATGCGTAATAAAGATAAAGTCTGTATCCGTTTGAGACACGGTCGTCATCCGTTCAAGCATGATAAATGCAAATGATAACGTAAAAACCGTAGCAGCCAATGACAACGTTTACGTTGCCGCTGGTGACAAAATCGCTGCTTAATTGCAAAGATGAAGCTACAAATCCCTAAGGCTTAGGCCGAAGGTGGGGCGCGGGGCGGCCTAGCAACAGAACTGCCCCATTTTTTATTTTCCAGGGCTTAAAGAATTTTAACCGCAGGGGCGCAGAACGCAGAATTAAAATTTCACTAAAAATCACGGAACCAGATTATAATAACTCCGATAAAGGCGCTCCACTTTCCGCTCATAAAAATCTGGATCTTCGGGTAATTCGCGCGCTGCGTCCTGCAGACGGCCCAACACTGGCTCGAATAATTCCCGCTTTGCTGGCGGGAGGTCGTCGTGAATTATTTCCAGCGCCCATAACGCCTCTTCCTGGTACATATCGCGATGATAAGCCTTAGACAGCAATTCAAATTTCTGGCATTCCGCGCCATTTACATCAAAAAACTGTACATTGGCGATATGCCCACCCCGCTGAAAGCGGAACGCGCCATACAGCCCGGTTAATTCGGTCCCGTTACCCGAGACATTGGGGATACGCACCAAAGACAGCGGCTTGTCGCCGAAACCTTCGAGCAGGGAAAGCTTATTTCCCCTCTCATCGTATTTGAATTTATCATCATAAGTTTTAATATCATGGAACAGTTCAACCGGCCCGGCGCCGGGCATATTGGCGCGCGCGGCAAAAATAGTGCGCAGCCCCATATCGCGCCATTCTTCTACCGCGCACATCAAATCTTCTTTCTTTTCTGTCAGATCGCACATTTGCTGCAAGGCATTGTCGTCACGAATGGCTTCTTCCAACCGGTCCAGTGCATAATGCGCGACCTTCCTGTTCATCTGAAACCTATAGCCTGACGTATACGTACGCGGATCGACGTAAAACTGGATGGTGTCCTGCGAATGCATCTTGATAGTGAAGTATAAATTATTCAGTTTAAATTCCATGCTCGCGGCTAACTCACACTTCCAGGTACGGATATCAGTGAATACGAATCCATGCGGTGACCCAAGCGCGCAACGAAATGCCGCTGATGGCGATGCCGATTCTCCGGGCCAGGGATAAGGTTGATCACTGGCATGCCCTGCCTCGGGCCACCCTGCATAAAAATCTTCATAAGGTTGCGGGGGGCTATCTATGCTGGCCCGCTGGCGGAATGGTCCCAGCCCCCGCGCCTTGGCTATTTCCAGCGACCTTTTCACAGACAGATGTTGCATCACTTCAGCGAGCATATTTTCCCCTCTTTTTTATGCCTTTTTGTAATCCACCTCAATAAATATGTCAAATATTAACACACACCCTTCCACCGCCCACCTTGCCAAAAGAGCCCCGGCTGTTTATACCTGATTCTTATAGTCTAACCGCCACCGAGTGATGCCTCCTTATGAAGATTGACGACAATACTCTCCGTTACGACAAGATGGTTGAATCTGCCCTGCGCGGCGTTGTGCGTCAGGCGGTCGCCGAGGTCCAGAAAAAGGGCCTTCCCGGCGAGCATCACTTTTACATTACCTTTATGACCGATTTTCCGGGTGTGCAGATTCCCGATTACCTGCGTGAACGCTATCCCGGCGAAATGACCATCGTCCTGCAATACCAGTTTGAAAACCTGACGGTGGACGACGAAAAAATCGGTATTACGCTGTCCTTCAACAATATCCCGGAGCGCCTGATTGTGCCGATCTCCGCGATTACGATTTTCGCCGACCCGTCGGTGAACTTCGCCCTGCAGTTCCAACCACTCGGCGATATGCTCGAGAGCGAAGCCGAAGCGCTTGAAGCCCTGATTGATGACGGCCCTGATGATGACGGATCGGCGCCAAAAGGCAAGGGCAAGAAAGCCAAGGACAAATCCGGCGACGCCGCAGGTTCAGGCGAAGTTATCTCGCTGGATAAATTCCGGAAGAAATAATCAGATAGATTATGAACTAAAAGAAACAGGCCTTGAGTGAACTCAAAGCCTGCCTTTCTTCTGGGGGGGAGAAAGCTCGTAAAATCTCGTTATGAAGTCAAAAAATCTATAAAAATGTACTGCGCTAGTCTCTAACTACACCCTCGCGCGGTGCCGTTTTCCGGCGTTTTTTGCGTACCGTCGCTTGTCCGTTTTTCTTGGAATTGTTATTTTTATAAGCCCAACTTGGTTATAAGTCAACTAATTATTTTGAAAAATCCAAGAATAACTTAATTTTTTTATGTGAACTGGGACTAAATTTCCCTAACCCATTGATTTTACAAGATTCAACTGCCATAACCAGAATATGAGTTTAACCAATACCGCCCTTTGGTCTGCCGATGCGGACCCAGCCATTGAACCTGCGCAAATTGCGATTGCGCGCGGTGAGTGGATCGATACGTCCCGCAACGGCCGGAAAATATCCTATAAGACCTACGCCCCCGTGAACCGGACTGACGGTCCATTGCCGGTGATTATCTGGTCGCATGGCCTGGGGGGCAGCCGTGACGGTGCCGGGTTTATTTCCCGGTTTATCGCGTCTCATGGTTATGTCGTCGTGCATATCCAGCACCCGGGCACGGACTCGACCTTGTGGGAAGGCAAACCCGGCCACCCGTGGGATGTTATCCGTGCCACACATATTCCGCGGCGGGCGACACTGCAACGCCTGCGCGATGTGCCCTTCGTGCTGAAACAATTACCGTCACTTGATATTGCGCCGCTGATGGATTTGAATCGCCTCGGCATGTCCGGCCATTCCTTCGGCGGCATGACGACACAGGTGATGGCAGGCCAACGCCGTGGCTATGGCGCGCGCCAGTATGATTTACATGAACCGCGTTTCAAGGCCGGTATCGTCTACAGTCCCGTGCCCTTCCGCGACAAGCGCGGGCATGGACCGGAATCCTTTTATGGCGGCATTCGCATTCCGCTGCTGATCATGACGGGCACAGACGATGACTCACCGCTCGAAAATTTCGGGTTCAAAGACCGCATGGAAGTATTCGAACATTCCGGCGGGCCGGAACAGCATCTACTGATTCTCGATAAGGGGGACCACATGGTTTATAACGGCTCGCGCGGGAAGCTTGAAGCGAACCCGAAACGCGACGTGCACGAAGAGATCATCAAGGTACTCTCGTTGGCTTACTGGGATGCCTATCTGAAAGGCGACACTGCCGCCAAAGACTGGCTGACCGGCAACGGCGTCCGTGCCTGGCTGGACACCGAAGCGACCTATACGTTCCGGCCTTAAGTTAAAAACATAATTGTCATTGCGAGGAGGCTTTTTGCCGACGAAGCAATCCAGATCATGATCATAAAATGGATTGCCGCGTCGGAACGCTGTTCCTTCTCGCAATGACGTTAAAGCTGAAAAAACTTTGCGTACTCGCGTCCTTTGCGTTTAAACATTTAAAAAACGCCATGTTCATCACCAGGCCCACGGCTTTCTTCCATAAATTTTTTCTATTTACTACTGGTCGGTACAAAAAATCGGTTTACATGGAACTAATTCCAACTGTGTAACAAGGGGTCGTTCATGTCCATGTATCAATATTCCATTCCGGTTTTTCTCCGTCACTTTGAAGTCCTGCAAAATATCCTGAAGATTGCCGAAAACAACGCGGTCGAGCGGAAAATTGACCCGTCGGTCTTTATCAATGCGCGTCTCGCGCCGGATATGCTGCCGCTGGCGAAACAGGTTCAGATTGCCTCGGATGTGACGAAGGGGTGCGCCGCGCGTTTATCGGGCATGGAAAACCCGAGCTTTGCCGACACCGAAACAACCTTCGCCGAATTACAGGCGCGGATTGAAAAAACGGTGGCCTTCCTGAAATCCGTCCCCGCCGATAAAATCAACGGCACGGAAAGCAAAAAAGTCACCGTGAAAACCGGGGGACTTGATGTGGAATTTATCGGGCAGGATTACCTGCAACAATTTGTTATTCCGAATTTTTATTTTCATGTGTCGATTGCTTACGCGATTTTGCGCGCCCAGGGCGTTCCCCTCGGAAAAAGGGATTATTTAGGGACGCTGACGAAATAGGCGGGATCATGGCAGGAACTCCTCTCCATATAATGGTATTTCAAGGATAACATCTGAATGGGGTTTGAGTTCCCGTCAAAACAGGGCATAACTGAATCATGAATAACGCCATCGAAATCAAAAACCTGAACAAGACCTATGCGGCCAGCGGTAAAAGCCCGGAAAAAATCGCCCTGCAGGATGTCAACCTGGCCATCCCGCGCGGGTCCATTTACGGGTTGCTCGGGCCGAACGGCGCGGGAAAGTCGACACTCATCAATATTCTCGCGGGGCTGGTGCTCAAGACATCCGGCCATGTAAAAATCTGGGACACAGATATTGATGATAACCCGCGCCAGTCACGCGCGAATATCGGCATCGTACCACAGGAACTGAATTTCGACCCGTTCTTCTCGCCCAAGCGCCTGCTTGACCTGCAGGCCGGATTATACGGCGTCCCGCATAATGAACGTATTTCCGACAAGCTGTTGAAAATGGTCGGCCTCGCCGATAAAGCCAACGCCTATACGCGGTCGCTCTCCGGCGGGATGCGCCGCCGCCTGATGGTCGCGAAGGCCATGGTGCATTCACCGCCCATCCTCGTGCTCGACGAACCGACCGCCGGCGTCGATGTCGAACTCCGCAACCAGCTCTGGGATAATGTCCGCGCCTTGAACAAAGAAGGTCTGACTATCCTGCTCACGACCCATTATCTACAGGAAGCCGAAGAGCTGTGCGACCGCATTGCCATCATCAATCACGGCAAGATCGTGGTGGACGAAGAAAAGGAAACCCTGCTGTCGCGCGTGGAAGGCAAGGAGATTCGCCTGCGTCTCGACCGCGATATCGCCTCTATTCCGGATGCGCTGCTGCATTTCCACCCGGTCCGGCAGGGCAACCGCAGCCTGATGATACGTTATAACCCCAAGGACACGAATGCTGGGGATATCATTACCGCTGTACAGCAGGCTGGCTACGGCATCGCCGATTTGTCGACCGATGACCGCGATCTTGAGGAAGTGTTCCTGCAACTGACGCGGTAAAATCCCTCACCCAGCCCTCTCCCGAAGGGAGAGGGTATAAAGGTCCTTCAAGTCCTCTCCCTCCGGGAGAGGATTTAGGTGAGGGAAACACTTCATCTCCCCCTCCTAGCATTTCCCCTGAAAACACCGTAGAATCATCGGGCTTGAAAAGGGGATTTTTCGTATGACCGACGCATTTCTGACTCACCCGCTGGCCCTTACGGCCCTGGCTGTCTTTATCATCAGCTATGTTTTCGTGCTTCTGGAAGAACATATTTCCCTCCGCAAATCGAAACCCGTAATTATCGGGGCGGCCCTTATCTGGGGACTGGCGTCCTTTGTTGTCAAATCTCAGGGTGGCGATACGGACGCCCTGCACCACGCCGTGAAAGAAACCATGGCTGAATACGGCGCGCTGCTGTTATTCCTTATTGTGGGAATGACCTATATTGCCGCGCTGCAGGAACGCCAGGTCTTTGACGCCCTGCGCAGCCGCATTCTGGCGGCGGATCTCAATACGCGGCATATTTTCTGGATAACCGGGGTTCTGGCCTTTTTCCTGTCACCTATTGCCGACAACATGACCACTGCACTGGTGATGGGGGCGATTGTCATGGCGCTGCTGCGCGACTCGCCAGCGCTGATTCCCGTATTCATGGTGAACATCGTCAATGCCGCGAATGCCGGGGGCGCGTTCTCTCCCTTCGGCGATATCACCACGCTGATGGTCTGGCAGGCGGGAAAAATGGCTTTCTTTGACTTTGGCGTGTTGTTCTTCCCTTCGGTGGCCTGCTTTCTTGCGCCCGCCCTCATTCTCGCGCGTCTTGTTCCCAAAACCGTGCATGACCCCGATATTGAAAACGTGACGATGAAACCCGGTGGCAAGCGGACAATCTGCCTGGGCATCCTGACCATTATTCTGGCTGTGGTATTTGAACAGGCCCTGCATCTGGGCGCGTTCCTGGGAATGATGCTGGGGCTGGGGCTGTTACTGGTGCTCAGCTATTACCTGCATATTAAATTTCGCCGCAGCAATGGCGAAGCCGGGGACGAATATGATGTTTTCACCCTGATTCACGGGGCGGAATGGGACACGCTGCTGTTCTTCTTCGGCGTCATATTTTCCATCAGCGGGCTGGCGTTCCTGGGCTATCTGGAATTTGCCTCGCAAAGTCTTTATGGCGGCCTGGGCCACGACATCACGAATATCACCTTGGGCGCCTTGTCCGCCCTTATCGATAATATCCCGCTGATGTTTGCCGTGCTGCGCATGGACCCGGATATGCCGGAATTCCAGTGGGAACTGATTACTTTGACTCTGGGCGTCGGCGGCAGCCTGCTCTCCATCGGGTCGGCGGCTGGCGTGGCGCTGATGGGATCAGCCAAGGGGCATTATACCTTTGCGTCACATCTGCGATATACGCCGGTGCTGATACTGGGTTACGCGGCGGCCATTGGCTGTCACTACCTGATTAACGGAAACGGATAGAACACGATGACTTGGTTTCTCTGGGCCCTGGCGGCCAGTTTCTGCGCGGCGGCCCTGGCCGAATGTAACCGTATCTTCCGCCTGGATGCCCAGATGATGAACGCCTGGCGCGCGACCATCGGTGTCGGACTGTTGCTCGTCGCTATTCCCTATATGGAATGGCCGACGGGTAAATGGTTTTATATCATCGCCACCATGGATGGCGTTGTTACTGCTATCGGCATGATCCTGTTTTTCCGGCTGGCCATGAAGCGCACGGGGCGGGTCTCCAGCATGATTATTCCCATCGCC
Source organism: uncultured Alphaproteobacteria bacterium (assembly GCA_946481105.1). The sequence goes on along the minus strand of CAMLMM010000038.1, from coordinate 7,451 downwards.
GCCATTTCCGCTTATATGCTGTGGTGGATGATGATGCCGGACCAGCGGCCCGACCTGCATAAGGACACGTTCAAGGTTTTCCTGGCGACCATGTCGGCCACAACTGTGATGATCGCGTTCCAGAAAGTCCGCGGGAACGACGCCAACTGGGAAAGCTTTCTGATTGTCCTGCCGGTCGGCGCGGCTTTCGGGATCATGGATGCGCTGGCGAAACTCATCCTCGAAGCCCAGCCCCATGCTTATCGTACCTCCATGGCCTATGGGTTTTTAGAAATGGTCGCCTGCGCGGTCGGGGCCTGGCTGGCCGCGATACCCAAACCTGCTGGGGGCCGCACGATGGGATTTTTTAACAAGGATCTGTTATGGGGGGCTTTCTGCGCCGGATTTTTCACGGTGGGCATGGCGCTGTTCTCAATTTTTGCGCTGACGCTGGCGCCGCATCCGGCCATGCCAGGCATTATCATGACCTGTACGCCAATCTGGCTTTATATCCTCAACCATATCCGCAACACCGAGGATGACGCATCGCTGGCGGCCAGCGCGCTGATTGTGCTGGGGGCTATCGGTCTGCTGCTCTCGACTCTGTGAGAATTTTTAAATGCATAAAGAATGTCATTTCCTGGATGCGGAGCATTTTAGGGTCATGTTTCTATCATTTCTGACCAAAGAAAAATATATGATTTTGTCACTCCGGCGAAGGCCGGAGTCTTTTCGATTACAGCCTAATAGATTCCGGCTTCCGCCGGAATGACAGTTAAATTTTGAAAAGCTTTGCGCCCTTTGCGTGCCTTGCGTTTAAATTCCCTTCCTGTGCTTCCTCTCCATTCCAACCCTGGATTTCAACGAATTTTATTGACGCAGCACAACGCGGCTGGTTATGGTATTTTTCTAATATACAAAAAGAGAATATTTTTTCGGTCTTAACAGGGCGGTTTGCGTGCTTCCTTCATTTTTTAAAAAAACGGCGATTGCCGGAGCCTTTGATTTTTCCTTTGATCAGGCAGAACTCCCACGAAAAACCGCATCAGGCCGCCTGGTCGGCGCGTTTAACCTGCCGCGTCTTGCCGATCTGATGAACGCATCCGATTACCGTCATAGCGTTACCCATATCCTGCTGGCGGATAACAGCATTCATGCACTGACCCCCGACATGACTTTCTACGCTGAAGGCGGCAAGGTTCAGGTTAAAGCAAAAGATAAGGCTATTGGTGACCTCCTCCTGCTTTACTACAATGACTCTTCAATGCTGAAACTGGAACGCCGTGCGGTGCGCCTGATAGGCGGCAAGGAATACGGACAACGTCTGGCTCGGCTTCAGCAGTTTATGGAACAGCAACAACCGGAAAGGGAAGATTCCATGCGTGATGTTTTTGAGAAAGCCAGCGCCCCGCGCCGCGCCGACACGAATAAACAGGCCACGCCAGAAAACCTGAAGCTCTGCGCCGGAATCGTGGCGGGTGACGCGGAATCGCTGGGCCAATATTTTGCCCGAAATATGCGTCTTCTTCATCAGAACCTGTTCAAATACCAGTTTGATAAATACACCGAAGACGACATTATCGGCACGGTTCAAAGCAAACTCGTCGACAAAATGCTGACCGGAACCTGGTCCTATGGCGACACGCCCATTACAATGATTGCCTATATAAACCGCTGCATAGACAACAAGGCAAAGGACATTCTTCGCGACCAGCGGCGGCATCATACCTTGTCGATCGAATATACTGAACGCGACGACGACGACCATGGTGGATCAGGTCATTATATTCTGGCCGACCTGCTGGAACCCGACCCCAGCGTCGCTATCAGCGAATGTTTTCAGAACCCCCTGCTTCTGGCAGAGCAAGCCGATGCCGCCGCCTATGTCCAGGCTATCCGCGATTATATTACTGAGAACCCCAAAACCCCTGTACGCCACGGACTGGAATACGCTGAAGCTTTTCTTCAAAATCCTGACCTGACACAGACAGAGTGGGCCGAATTTCTTGGCCGCAGTGAAGGTACAATTAAAACCAATATGGCCCGGACACGCGCCACGCTGGCTAAGATTGGTCTTGGCCCCGAAGCCCTGCGCAACGGAACATTCAGCGGAGCGGTATCGTCCGTTGATGCGCTCAAACAGGGTATAAAATATTCGCTGTAATTGCACCCCCATCCTGACCTTCCCCCGTCAAGGGGGAAGGAAAATAGGCACCCACAAGTCCTCCCCCTCTGACGGGGGAGGATTTAGGTGGGGGTGATACTCCCCACTAAAGACTCTTTACTAAAAACTATTTACCCACAGGCGCGCCAAACAAATCATAATCGTCGGCGTCTTCGATGGTCGCCTTGATAATATCACCCGGTTTGACATCCTTGCCGACATCACGCAGCAGAACCTTGCCGTCGATCTCCGGCGCGTCGGCTTTGGACCGTGCATCGGCCCCGCCCTCGCCATCGACTTCATCGATAATGACATCAAGCGTCTTGCCGATTTTAGCCTGGGCCTTGGCTTCGGAAATCTGGCGCTGGATTTCCATGAAACGTTCCCAGCGCTCTTGTTTCACCTCTTCCGGCACATGGTTGTCATGGCCTTGCGATGGCGCGCCCGCGACGTTTTCGTATTTGAAACATCCAGCGCGGTCGAGTTGCGCTTCCTGCATCCATTCGAGCAGCATTTCAAAATCATCTTCGGTTTCACCCGGGAAGCCGACGATGAAGGACGAACGGAGCGCAATATCCGGGCAAATCTCTCGCCATTTCTTGATGCGTTCCAGGGTTTTTTCCTGATTGCCCGGACGCTTCATGGCTTTCAGCACTTTTGGGCTGGCATGCTGGAACGGGATATCAAGATACGGCAGAACTTTGCCTTCGGCCATCATCGGGATGGCATCATCGACATGCGGATACGGGTACACGTAATGCAGACGCACCCACACGCCCATATCGCCGAGCGCATCGCAGAGATCATAGAATTTTGTTTTGCGGCGTGCGCCCTTCCATGGGTATTCGGCGTATTTCGTATCGACGCCATAGGCCGATGTGTCTTGCGAAATCACCAGCAGTTCCTTGACCCCGGCATTCACAAGTTTTTCGGCCTCGAACAATACATGGTGGATCGGGCGGGACACCAGATCGCCGCGCAGATGCGGGATAATACAGAATGTGCAACGGTTGTTGCAGCCTTCGGAAATTTTCAGATACGCGTAATGACGCGGGGTCAGTTTCAGGCCGCCTTCAGGGACGAGGTCGACAAACGGGTCATGCACGGGTGGCGCGGCGTCATGCACGGCATTAACGACACTCTCATATTGATGCGGGCCGGTGACGGCCAGAATATTCGGGTATTTTGCGGTGATCTGTTCCGGTTCCGCGCCCATGCAACCGGTGACGATCACACGACCATTATCTTTCATGGCCTGCCCGATGGCCGCGAGCGATTCTTCCTTGGCGGAATCAAGGAAGCCGCACGTATTGACGATCACGACATCGGCGTCGTCATGCGTGTTGGAAAACTGATATCCCTCGGACCGCAGCTGGGTCATGATACGTTCGGAATCGACCAGCGCCTTGGGGCAGCCAAGCGATACAACGCCCACTTTTGGGACAGATAATTGTTTAGGTGATGTCGTCATGGCCGGGTTTATACCGGAAAACCCCGGCATATGCAAAAAAATCTTCCAAAACCCTTATCTGACAAGGCCCCCGGCGGATTTGCGCGTGTCGCCGACCGCGTCATTCACCACGTCCACCGCCATGGCGATGGATGAGATATTTTCGCCAATTTCGGTCACCGAGTTCGACGCCATGTGCATATTACTGGACATGTGCTGCGCGACCGCGCTCTGTTCCTCGACGGCTGTGGCCACACCGCCCACATAATTGCGTACCGTGTCGATCGATTTGCGAATCTCGGCCAGACTGCCCACCACGCCCGCCGATATATTCTGCATCCCTTCAATCTCGCTGCTGATCTGGTCCGTGGCCTGCGCCGCCTGGGATGCCAGATTTTTGACTTCGCTGGCGACAACGGCAAAGCCCTTTCCGGCCTCTCCCGCGCGCGCGGCTTCAATCGTCGCGTTCAGGGACAGCAGATTAACCTTGGTGGTGATGTCACGTATCAGGTCGACAATGCCGTTCATATTCTCCGCCGCCTGGGACAGGCGCTGCGTGATATGGTTGGCGTCCTCGGCCTTGCCATAGGCATTGTCGGCTTCGGCGCGGGACCGTGACATATTATGCGCTATCTCGCTGATGGATACATTGAGCTGATCCGCCCCGGTGGCCACCGCCCGCACATTGTCCGATGTCTGGCTGGCTGCGCTGCTCGCCGATTCAGCCTGATGCGCGACTGTGGCGACAGCCTGCTGAATTTCGGCGATGCTTTTATTGACATCGCCCAGCAGATTAACCTTCTTGGTAATATCGGTGGCGAATTTCACAACCTTATACGGCTTGCCAAAACTGTTCAGCAACGGGTTATACGACGCCTCGATCCAGACTTCCCTGCCATTCTTGCCCAGGCGCTTGTATTGCGCGGCCTGATATTCCCCCCGTCGCAGCTTGTCCCAGAATTCGCGGTATTCCGGACTGTTTTTATAGGCCGTATCGACAAACATGCTATGGTGCTGCCCGATGATTTCATCGGCGGCGTACCCTACGGTATTCAGGAAATTTTTATTGGCCCGCAGAATCTTTCCATCCAGATTGAACTCAATGATGGCTTGCGATTTATCCAGCGCAGCGAGCTTGGCTTCCATCTCGCGTGACTTTTGCGTTTTAAAAAGCATTTTTTGATTCCCTGCTCATTAGACACTCAGTAAATAACGCAGAAAGACAATTACAGATAGATATATTACATGTTAATTTCCCAATAAAGTAGAGGTAATCTGCAATTTTTTTTGCAGCGCATGACAACGACAAGCGGCAAATGATGTAGACTGATTCGATAAAAATTAATCAAATCAGGGACAAGCACATTATGAAATTCCGGCCCAGCGGCCCGCAGGACATCCGCGATCTCCAGCAAATCATCCAGGGAACCTCCCTCAGTTCCATGTCTTTTAAGATTGCCGACGGCTATGTGATTTACCTGGCCGAGGACCATGGCAATATCGTCGGTATCGCGACGGGCCATGTGCAGAATGAAGATGTCGGCGTTGTTTTGACCCTGCATGATTTTTATCTGCGCGCCAGTTGGAACACGCTAGAGCATGAAAATGAATTGCGGGTGCATATGATCGAATGGGCACAACAGCATCGTAAAATGGGTAAGGCTACCCATTACCGCTCAAACATTTACCAGCCAGCACTGCCTATTTGTATTACACATTTCATTCCAGAAACATTACAGGCGCCGGAACACACGCCCCTCCCCGAACCGGCTTTTGTGTGATGTTGTATTAAAAATCATCTTTTACATCCCCTCACCCGCCGCATGTCATGCCGCTTCCCTCCCATGAGGGGGAGGATTAGGGAGAGGGTGTATATAAAAAAACTATTATTATTTCTCATCCTTGAAATTTTTTGTTGCAGACATCACTTGCCTGTGTTTTCATGAATGTATGATTAACAAGCTTAACCAATCCCGCCGCCTATCCTGGAATCCGGTCATGACCATGTCCGGGCCGGCAAACTACTGCCATGCATTTGGCATTAAGTTTGAACAGGGCGCCCGATTGGGTTAGGCAGAAAAATCTGTCAGCCCCGAACCGGAAAAGCTGACAGATCACAGAAACCCCATAAAAACTGCGACTTGTACGGCTTTTCCAAATAGAACTGGAAAGGAATGATTATGACTGTCGCTATCAAGATACGCCCCGTGCGCAGCGGTGACTGGACCCGGTTTGAACAACTGGTGGCCGGCATCTGCCAGTATCACGGCGACACGCATGGCCTGACCCGCACGGTGTTCGACACGATGACCACCGGGGCTCACGCGCCGGTTATCACGCTGGTGGCGGAAACCGATGACGGCCAACTGGTCGGCTTTGCCGCCGGGTTCCCGGTCTATAATTTCCACATGGGCGTAATAGGCTTTGAGATTCACAATCTCTTCGTCGCCGAGGCCTTCCGCCGCCAGCGGATTGGCGAAGTGCTGATGATCTCGATCATACAGGCCGCAAAGCAAAAGCATAACGCCACACGCTTTAAAATCGGGGCGCAAAGCTGGAATGCCGGGGCGATTGAGTTTTATAAACAGCTGGGTTTCAATGAATCCACGCAAAGCAAGGAAACTGTCAGCCTAGTAAAGCAGGCAGCGTAATTCCTTATTCCTCCCTCTCCCCCAAAAAAATAAGCGGGAGAGGGTTGGGGTGAGGGGAAATAAACTACAGACTAAACAAAAAAAGCCAAAAATGGCGCGTTGAACAGGAGAACTAAAAATGACTGCGACTAAAGATCCGATATTGATCGACATTCCTATGCCGATCTATACGCCACGCCTGATGATACGGAATGTATTACCCGGCGATGGCGCGGCGATGTACGAGGTTAAAAAAGAAACATGGGATGACCTGGCATTATGGATGCCCTGGACCAATCTGGGTCTGGGTAGTGTCGATGACGCCGAGAAAGTCATACGTGAAAATCATGCCAAATATATTCTGCGCCAAGACATGATGATGACGGCCTTTAACAAAGCAGGTCACATGGTCGCCATGACCGGTTTGCACCGTTTTGACTGGGAATTCCGCCGCTTTGAAATCGGCTATTATGTCCGGAAATCGGCCATGGGCCAAGGTTACGCGACGGAAATCGCCAATGCTCTGACATGGTTTGCTTTTAACGCATTAAACGCACGGCGCGTGGAAATCTGCGCCGCCACCGAGAACGTAGCGTCCCGGCGCGTGATCGAAAAGCTTGGTTATGATCTGGAAACTTTGACCAAGACCGATGCTTTATTGCCTGATGGCACACCCACAGGTCACGCCAATTATGTACGGTATAATACGGATGCCTTGCCGGAATTAAATGTATCATGGGGTTAAAAAATGAAAGATGATATATATCTGAAACGATGTATGGTTGATGACTGGCGCGTCTTCCGTGATATGCGGCTGGAAGCGGTGCGGACAAACCCATCCGTCTTTCTCCGCTCGTATGAAACCGAAGCGGCGCAACCGGATTCCTATTGGCAGGATTGCCTGTCCAATCCGGCGAATGCCGTGTTTATCCTCTATCATGGGGATAATCCCATCGGCCTGACCGGTGCGTTCCCTGATCATCATAGCCCGCTCGATACGATCAATTTCGGCATGAGTTTTATCCGGCCTGAATATCGTGGACGCGGCCTGTCCCGCTTGTTTTACGAGGCCCGCCTGAATTGGGCGCGGGAGCAACCGGGTATTAAAAAAATTACCACGTCGCACCGTGATGGCAACGATGCATCCAAAGCCGCCATGCTCAAACATGGTTTTAAACTGCTGGATAAAGAAGAAAAAACATTCGCCTATGACAAGGGCATAAGCTGG
>CAMLMM010000037.1 GCA_946481105.1 uncultured Alphaproteobacteria bacterium | reverse complement strand
CCCGCCAGATTGCCACCAGCCTTGCCGGACTCACCCGCAGTTAATAGTTCGTTCCGTGGTTTTGAGAAAAACACTCTCTCCCTAACCCTCCCCCTGAGGGGGAGGGAAGCCGCATATTATGCGGCGGGTGAGGGAACGTAGTGTTTTTATGCGCAAAGCACACGACGTACGCAAAGTTTTTCCTGTAACGTCATTGCGAGGAGCCATAGGCGACGAAGCAATCCAGAAGCCTGGTCTAAGGAAAAATGGATTGCCGCGTCGGAACGCTGTCCCTCCTCGCAATGACGGAAGTTAAGAGGGGTCTATTAGTTCGTTTGCTCAAATTCACGACGATTTGAGGAGTCAAACTCAGTTCGTTCCGTGATTTTTGAAAAAAGTTTCTACGGTTTTTATTTTATTGGGCATATGACTATGCCGCGCCGGGGAGCGCGGGGTGATAGCGGCTGAATGCTCATTCATTATTTATAGGAAATTATTCTTAGTATGTCAAGAGAAATCTAGCCGTTATAGCGGTCATTCTCGCTGTGGTCGTCCATCTTCATGAGTGCGAGCACATCCACCGGGAGGATTGCCAGTGATTTCAATCCCGGAATGCCACCATAGCTGTTATGCGCGTTATACGCCGTGTTTTGCTGGGTGGTTTTATCCAGTGCCGCAGGGCGGGCAAGGGATTTTTTCATCGCGGGGGTGACTTTCATGGTGGGCATGGATGCTTCGGCCTTTGCTAGCTGGTTGGTCGTCGAATTGGTGGAAGTAGAGTTCAGGGAAGAAGCCATCAGGGAGGCCGTAGCCGCCGTGGCGTCGCAGCTGGTCGTTTGCCCCTGTTCAATCTGGAATTTCTTATCGAAGAGGCTGTAGACCTCGGACAGCGAACGCGGCTTGCCGTTCGCGGCGTAGAATATATTTTTATTCGCATCGGCGGCGGTTGGGAATAAATCCGCCGCTTTGGCTGTCGGTGATTTATCCATCGCGTTGATAAATTTCGACGCGCTGCCCGGGCCCATGAAATGCGCAAGATAGAGTTCGGTGGAGCCGATATCAGCTTTGGTACAGCTTTGGAGATAGGATTTATTTTCAGCGGCGAGTTCGCCCGCCATGATCGAACAAATCTGCGGGTCGTTACGCAGCGCAAGAATTTCTTTTTTGACGGCTTTGCTGGCGACTTTGCCGCTGTCGCTTATCTGCGCGGCCAGATCACCCAGCCCGTGCTTGTCGCCGTATTTATTGACCATCTGCAGCCAGGTGCTGTCGATAAACTGATAAAGGCCGGTAGCAGAACTGGTCGACGCTTTGGCGTTGGCCTTGAAGCTGCTTTCGACCTGCGCCTGTTGCATCATATAGGAAAAATCGACACCAGTTTTTTCGCTGGCCACTTTGATGGCCCCGGCAATTTTTTCCCCGGCCCGGTCGATGAGACCGGCCAAGGTGCCTTTTGCTGCGCTGGTTTGACTTGAAATCATACCTTTTTTACCACCCGTTTTTTGCTTTCCCGGTAAGAATTGCAATAGCTGTGCCAGTTAACTTTTTTGTGGTAGGATAATAAAATCAATATGTTAAGGAGAAATCCATGCCCGATTATACCCCCCCGCTGGCCGATATGGCCCTGATCCTGGATAAAATTGTCCCCCTGAACGATCTGGGGCGGGACGATCTGGATGGGGGGATGGTCACGGCCATTCTGGAGGAAGCCGGGAAACTGGCGTCCGGGGTTCTGGCGCCTATCAATCAGGGTGGCGATACGGTGGGAGCTGTCTGGAAAGACGGTCACGTGACTACCGCGCCGGGATTTAAAGAAGCGTATCAGCAATACCGCGAAGCCGGATGGAATGCCGTGCCGTTTGATGCCGCATTCGGGGGGCAGGGTCTGCCGTGGCTGTTGTCGTTTCCGGTGCAGGAAATGTGGCAGGCGGCGAATATGTCGTTCGGGCTTTGCCCGTTACTGAACCAAGGTGCTGTCGAAGCCATTTTGCATCATGGAACCGACGACCAGAAAAATTTCTATCTGCCGAAACTGATTTCCGGTGAATGGACCGGGACGATGAACCTGACCGAGCCGCAGGCCGGGTCGGACCTCGCGCTGGTGCGGTCGAAAGCGGAGCGGGCAGGCGATGGCACGTACCGCATTTTCGGGCAGAAGATTTTCATTACCTATGGCGAACATGATATGTCCGAGAACATCATTCATCTGGTACTGGCACGCTTGCCGGATGCACCGGAAGGGGTGAAAGGCATTTCCCTGTTTATCGTGCCGAAATTCATGACTGACGGCACGCGGAATGATGTGGCCTGTGTATCCATTGAACACAAGCTGGGCATTCACGGGTCCCCGACCTGCACGATGCAGTTTGGGGACAAGGGCGGGGCGATTGGTTATCTGATTGGCAAAGAACATGACGGCCTGAAATACATGTTCACGATGATGAATAACGCGCGCCTGTCAGTCGGGTTGCAGGGGGTCGCGATTTCCGACCGCGCGTATCAGGCTGCTAAATTTTATGCCGCCGACCGCAAGCAGGGGAAACCTTTGACAGGTGGCGCAACGGCCAGTATCGACCAGCACCCGGATATCCAGCGTATGCTGATGACCATGGAATCGCTGACTCTTGCCGGACGTATTCTTGCCTATGAGGCGGCGTATTATCTGGACAAGGCTAAAGCCGGGGATGCAGCGGCGCAGGCACGTGTCGATGTGATGACCCCGGTTGTCAAATCATGGTGCACGGATAACAGTGTCGAAGTGACATCTTTGGGCGTACAGGTGCATGGCGGGATGGGTTTTATCGAAGAGACGGGCGCCGCGCAGTATTACCGCGATTCACGTATCCTGCCGATTTACGAAGGCACGAATGGCATTCAGGCGAATGACCTGTTATTCCGCAAGGTTCTGCGCGATGGCGGCGCGGCGATGCAAAGCTGGATTGCCGATATGAAAAAATCCGGTGTGGCGGATATCGCTTTACTCGAAGAAGCAACGAAACATATCATCGCGCAGGGGCAGGATTTGAATAAAGTGGCCAGTGTCGCGGTGCCATATCTGAACTTATGCGGTATTGTTGCCGGGGCGGTGATGCTTCAGCGTCTGGCGCAGGCAGACACGTCACGCGGTGATTTGTATAAATTCTACACGGCGCATATATTGCCGCGTGCGCTGGCGCTGCATAAAACCGTGACAGCCGGATAGCTATTGTTCGTCCGAGCCGGGGAAAAGAGATTTGTACAGGCCTTTTTGTTTAAGCTGTTCTATCCAGCTATCGTAATTATCAGCCTGCCGCTTCATATCGCCGTATTTGCATTTGGTCATGGCATCAGTCATTTGTGCCTCACGGTGCATTAAATTGCTAGTCGGATTTTTTCCATAGATGCGTCCGTATTCCGACCCAAAGCAGGAACAAAACTCCTTATAATTATAGCCAATTTCCTGTGGCCCCCATGCCAGGCAGCGTTCATAGGTCTGCCCGGCGATACCAGCCATATTCGGGCAGGATTTTTCAGCTTCGATTAACAGGAAAGGAGCATGAGCCTTATCACCGGCGGCGCGACGCAGTTCTAGAAATTTCATTCCCACGCAGTCGCAATCAAAATAGGTGCTGGACCGGGAGTGGCGGGCGCAATCCTGAGATACGGCCAAGGCTTCATCTACCTGTTCGGGTGTTGCGACAGGGAGTCTTTTTTCTTTGTTAAAATCCAGGACCCCGCGCTCTGGCATAGTATCAGCCAGAGAAGGCGTGAGCATAAAACAGCCCAGAAGCAGGAGGGGAATAAAAAAGCGATTCAACATGGAGTATAGTATGACGCAAAAAGAGTAAAACTAAAATGAACTCGCGCGTTTTAATGGCGTTTCCTGCGTGGCGGCATGGTATTCCCGCAGTTTTTCGGTCATATACTCGGCAATTTCCGGTGCCAGGCCCGGCTTTTTCAGGGCAAAAGCAATCTGCGCCTTCACAAAACCGGTTTCCGATCCGCAGTCCAGACGTTCGCCTTCAAACAGGAAACCGTGGAAAGATTGCTCATCAATCAGGCGTGCCATGGCATCGGTCAGCTGAATTTCCCCGCCGACACCTGTTTCATGGCGTTCCAGATGCGCGAAAATCTCCGGCTGTAGGATATAACGGCCAAAAATCGCCATATTGGATGGCGCTTCGCTCGGGTCCGGCTTTTCCACCAGTCCGCGGATTTCCATCAGGTCGCCCTTGCGTGAGATAAGGTCAAGAATGCCATAGCGGGAGGTGTCCTCTTCGCTGACTTCGCAGGTGGCGATGATATTGCCGCCGATGGTGTTATAGGCTTTCATCATCTGCGACAGGCAGCCTTCGTCATTTAGAACGGTATCATCCGGCAGGATAACCGCGAATGGTTCATCACCGACAATCTGGCGTGCGCACCAGACGGCATGGCCGAGACCCAGAGCCTGCGACTGGATGGCGGTCATCAGTGATCCGTGCGGCAGTTCGGCGTCCTTGATCTTTTGAATCATCTCAGTCTTGTTGCGTTTTTCCAGCACCTGCATCAATTGCGGGGCGTTGTCGAAATGCTGGACCAGCATTTCCTTGCCGTAGTTCAGGACAAAAATGAATTCCTCAATTCCCGCTTCGCGAGCTTCTTCGACGGCCATCTGAATCAATGGGCGGTCGACAATCGTCAGCATTTCCTTCGGCAGAACTTTGGTGGCGGGCAGAAGGCGCGTTCCCAATCCGGCGACAGGAAAGACGGCTTTTTTAACAGGCTTGAACGACATGCAGTGAAACCTCGGGCTTATACAGGGCCTTTTTATGCCATAAGGGCAGCCCAAAGTCCATAAAAAAGTTATGAAAATTAACGGATAGAGGGTTTTTGTGGGTATCCCTTGAATTGTTCCGGGCCGAGAATGCGCAGAAGTTCGCGGATTTCCTGCCGGGCTGAGATGGTCGAGAGGGTCATCTGATGGCCGGGGTCTTCTTTTAAATCCAGCAGGGTCATGCCTTTGAGGAACAACTCGCGGAAAATAACCCGTTCGCCGAAACCGGGGGCGAGTCGGAATCCGAACTCCGTGGCAACGCGTTCCAGCAATTCGCCAACGTCGCGTTTATTGCGGGCGTCGAGTGAGGACAGGCGGTTCCGCATGACGATCCAGTCGGATGTTGTTCCGCCCCGGGCGAGTTTGGCGGCCTGCTGGTCCTTCACCATGCGGGTATAGATAGAAGGCCCCTTGATTTCCTTTGTCGCTGGGTCGATGCGCGCCAGCACATCAAGGTCAACGAATGAGTCATTCATGGGCGTAATCAGCGTATCGGCATAGGAATGCGCGAGTTGCCCGAGATAGGTGTCCGATCCGGGCGTATCAATCACGATGAAATCGACGGTGAAAGCCAGCTCATCCAGTGCCATCATCAAAAAATCATGGTCCTGGTCTTCCTGTTCTTTCATGGTGGCGGCGCGGCTGCGTTCAATAGGGAAATGCACGGGTGCGGGCAGGTTGAGCTTATCGCGCATATTGGCACCAAATCGGTTGGCCATATACCGGGTCAGCGTGCCCTGACGGGCATCCAGGTCTATCGTTCCTACGCTATAACCAAGGCGCAGCAACCCAATAGCCACATGCATGGCGGTGGTGGATTTCCCCGACCCGCCTTTTTCGTTTCCTAAAACAATAATATGCGCGCGCGATGACATTTGTCCTATTAAAGCATGAAGAAGGCATGACACAAAGGGGGGATTTTGGTAAATTATGGTGTAAACAACTGAAACATAAGGCTGCAAATGTCCAATACTCAGAAACCTCAATTGCCGGCTTCCACTTTTGTCAGGGTTATTCAACTAGTGCGTATAACAGGCGGATTGATGATGGTCGGGGCTGCATGCCTTGCGTTTAATGTGGGAGGATTTGCCGATCTGCTTGGCCTGAATGACGGAACAATGAATTATATGATAGGTGGATTGCTGGGAATGGTTGGCCTCATGGACATGATCGTTGTTCCACGCCTGCTGGAATCCAAAGCCAATCCAAAAATTTAAAGGCTCTTTGATGCTGACAACTAAAAATAAACTGGAACTTTTACGTGCACGTTTGGCAGCTGGCGGGCTGGACGGATTCATTGTGCCACATGCCGATGAGTATTTAAGCGAATATACGCCGCCATCCGCCGAACGTCTGGCGTGGTTGACCGGTTTTACCGGATCATCCGGCGCGTCGATTGTTCTGGGCGATAAAGCTTTTGCCCAGACGGATGGACGCTATACGATTCAGATCAGGCAACAGGTCGATAACAAGTTATTTGATATTGCGGATATGGCACAGGTCTCACTGGCAGACTGGTTGAAAACCAACGCCAGGAAAAAGGATGTGATCGGATATGATGCGCAATTGCATACGCAGAAGCAGATTAATGACCTGACCGAAAAACTGAAAGGCACGGAGATCGTTCTGAAACCGGTTGAAGCCAACCCAATCGATGCCATCTGGAATGACCGTCCGGCAGAGCCCGCGGGGCTTATCGAATTATTTCCCGATAAAATCGCCGGGGCGTCGTCGTTGCAGAAACGGCAGGACATTGCCGCGAAGCTCAGGAAAGAGAAAATCGACGCGGTCGTGATTATACCCTGCGACTCCATCTGCTGGCTGCTGAACGTTCGTGGCGATGATATCGATTTCAACCCGGTCATTCTGTCACGCGCCGTATTATGGGCTAAAGACGGATCGGTGGACTGGTTTGTAGATGCTGGGAAAATCCCCGCCGATATCGGCGGTAAGCTGGATGCCGGTATTCGTCAGCATGATCCGGCGGATTGGTTCAAATTTTTAAAAGGAATAAAAGGCATTGTTCAATTTGACCCGCAACGTTCGCCGCTTGCTGTCGCGCAGGCGTTGAAAGAGTCCGGTTGTGATGTAATTGAGGGCAAAGATCCGTGTATCCTGCCGAAAGCCTGCAAGACTGAAGAAGAGCAACTCTCATTACGTCAGGCGCATATCCGCGACGGGCTGGCCGTGGTGCGGTTTCTATTCTGGCTGGATTGCCAGCGGCTGGAAAACGGTCATGTCGATGAATTGACGGTTGAACGGAAACTGGAAGATTACCGCCGTGCCGACCCGACCTATCGTGGCCCAAGTTTTGCGACGATTGCCGGGTGGAACGCCAATGGCGCGATTATTCATTATCATTCCACGCCGGAAACAAATCAGGTGATTAATGGGAATGGCCTGCTGCTGCTCGACAGCGGCGGACAATACGAATATGGCACCACTGATATTACGCGCACGATTGTCGTCGGCCAGATTACTGACCAGATGCGCGAACATTTTACGCGCTGCCTGAAAGGCCACATTGCAGTCGCCACGGCGCGGTTCGATGATACGACCACCGGTGTCGACATTGACAAATTGGCACGCATCTCATTGCAGGAAGGCGGCGTTGATTTCGGCCATTCCACGGGGCATGGTGTTGGGTGTTTCCTAAGTGTTCATGAAGAGGCATCATCCATCTCGCCGCGCGGGAATGAGACGTTCAAGCCGGGCATGCTGCTCTCGAATGAACCGGGTTGTTATATCGAAGGCGAGTACGGCATTCGTCTTGAGAACCTGATGCTGTGTCAGGAAGACACGGACGGAAAATTATTTTTTGACACCGTTACGCTGGTGCCGTTTGATTTAAAAGGTATCAACTGGAAACTGATGACCGAGACGGATAAGGCATGGCTTTATAATTATCACCGCCATGTCTATGAAATGCTGGCACCTTTCCTGGACGATGTCGAGAGAGACTGGCTCCGCGAGGTATCACTGTTCAGTTGAGCTGAGGATTTTCATTTTCGGCGTCAGCATGCCGCAGGATATCAGCATTTTAATGCCTTCATCCACCGACATGTGCAGATGTTTGATTTTTTCGCGCTCAATAAACATCAGGAAGGCTGAGGTTGGGTTTGGGGTCATCGGGATAACGACATTCACCAGATCTTTCTGGAGCTGGGCCTGAATCTCGCCTTCGGTCGTCCCAGTCAGGAATCCTAATACATAGTGGCCCGGTTGCGGGTATTCGACCAGCACAACTTCACGGAAGGCCTGGGCCTGCTGGCCCATTACCATTTCAAATACCTGTTTTAGTGTCCCGTAAACCGTACGGACAATCGGCAGGCGTTCCATGATATAGTTGGAAAAGCGCAGCAGCAGGAGCCCGATATAATTACGCGCCAGAAAACCAACGAGAATAAAAAAACTGACCGCAACGATAACACCGAGACCAGGGATGTAATGATTGTCGGTTAAATGCAGCGGCACAATCTGGCCCACGGTTTCATCAATCCACATTAATATGGACCAGACGATATAAAGCGAGAGAGCAACAGGAGCCGTCACCAGAATTCCGGTGAGAAAATAGCCGCGCAGTGCGGCCAGGAATTTTGATTCAGTGTTGTCGGTCATGAATATCCCCTGCGAGTCGTGAATAGTTTAACAAAATACGAAAAATCATTAAAGCAGGAAAGGGCAGAGGGAAGGAAAATTAGTCTGTATTCGGAAACCGAAAAATGTTACCATATTCTGGTAACCGGAGATTCATCCATGCCCCCGTCCTATCTGCAGACCTGCATACTGGCCGCCCTGAAACAAGCCAAGGGAAATGAAACGAAAGCGCGTCAGATTATCGCGCTTCAGGCTATGGAAGATGAGAAATTGCTACAGGCTTTAGCCAAACCGCATTTGTCGGGCATTGTGGCCCATGCGGTCGGACGCATCGCCATCCAGCAGAGAAATAAAAAATCGGATGATTTTGATGACTTGCCCCTGACGCCGAAAACCGTGAAAGGCAGCAAGAACGAATTTGGTCTGGATTTGCTGAAGGCTCTGGGCGGACAAAACGTACCGAAATTTGGTATTGAGGATGCTGCGCCACATATTGGAAAAAAACAGGCATCTCAGCAGCATGTGAATGCGCTTAAGCTGATGGCGGCTAAAAGTAAAACAACTAAAAAACGGTAACCGCATTCTATGTTGTCGGTGGGTCAACGTATCGAGTTTCTGAAGGAAGCGGGCTGGAGCGGGGCAACCGAAACGCCTGTTGGCGAAGATTGGTCCCAGCGCAAGATATTTCGTGTTCAGCGGGGAGGACGGTCAGCTATTTTGATGCACGCTGTTCCGGACGACGATCCGCGTGCAACGCCGGGACATAAATTGCGCGATTATATCGCCATCAGCAAATTCCTCCGTTCCATTGAAATATCCGCCCCGCAGGTTTATGCGCAGGATTTGCCACATGGCCTGTTGCTGGTCGAAGATTTCGGCAATGATATGTTCAGTAATCTGATGCAAAATCACCCGGAACAGGAAGCCGACCTGTATATGCTGGCGACAAAAACGCTCGTGCATATTTACAAGAAAACAGAATTTATCCCGTTCGACCTGCCGGATTATTACAAGGGATATATTCATCCCTCGCGCCGCCGTGTTGTGGACTGGTACATGCCAGCCGTGTTAGGGCGGAAAAATGAACCCGGTCTGGCTGAAGATTTTTTACGGACTATGGCGTTGCTTGAAAAAGGGCTGCCGCCGGTGCGCCGCCGTTTCCTGCATTCCGATTATCATCCGGGGAACCTGATGTGGTTACCGGAACGTAACGGCATTCAGCAAACCGGTCTTGTCGATTTTCAAGGGGCGCATATGGGCCCGGCACCTTATGATCTTGTTAATTTACTCGACGATGCGCGGCGCATTGTACCTGAAAAAATAAAAGATGACTGCATTGCGCGGTTCGCGCTGGAGCTTCATGGCGAGGAACGGGAATCCTTTCTGGCGTGGTATCCTGTTCTCGCCTGCCAGTTTCATAGCCGTGTTATCGGACAGGCCATTCGTTTGGCGATCCGCGATAATAAAACCCGTCTGTTGGCGTTAATGCCAACCCTGCGGGAACATATGCTGCGTGATCTGTCCCACCCGGTTCTGGCCCCGTTAAAAGACTGGTTTGCAGCGCACAAAGTCGATTTTGGCGTGAATAACCCCATCGACTTGGCCAAGACTGCCCCCCTGATTGGGGACGACGCGGTGTAATCCGCTTTAATTTCTTGCGCTTTGGACGCTTTTTTCCTAATTTGCCCCTCCGTGTAAAATTTGAAAGGAATTACTATGTCCGTTATTGCGTCACGTCTGGGCCGTATCAAGCCATCTCCTACCATTGCCGTCACCACCCGCGCTGCCGAACTGAAGGCCGCCGGTAAGGATGTTATCGGTCTGGGCGCTGGGGAGCCGGATTTCAATACGCCGGATTTCGTGATCGAAGCTGCCTATGCCGCCATGAAAAAAGGCGAAACCCGTTATACGGCTGTGGACGGTACACCTGCACTGAAAGACGCCATCATCGCCAAGTTCAAACGCGATAACGGCCTGACCTATGAACGTTCGCAAATCACTGTCGGCACCGGCGGCAAGCAAGTCCTCTATAATGCCCTGATGGCCACGCTGAACGCGGGCGATGAAGTGATTATTCCGGCGCCGTACTGGGTGTCGTATCCGGACATGACCATTCTGGCCGAAGGCACGCCTGTATTTGTGGAATGCGAAGAAAAGCATGGCTTCAAATTGCAGGCAGCCCAGTTGGAAGCCGCGATCACGCCAAAGACCAAATGGGTTATCCTGAACTCGCCAAGCAACCCGACCGGGGCGGCCTATACCTATGACGAGATGAAAGCGTTGACTGATGTGCTGGTAAAATACCCACATGTCTATGTCATGACCGACGATATCTATGAACATCTGGTCTATGACGATTTCAAATTCTTCACCCCGGCGCAGGTCGAACCAAAACTCTATGACCGTACGCTGACCTGCAATGGCGCGTCCAAGGCCTATGCCATGACCGGCTGGCGTATCGGGTATGCGGCGGGTCCAAAGGATATCATCAAGGCGATGGGCGCGGTGCAGTCGCACTCGACGTCCAACCCGTGCTCAATTTCGCAGGCGGCGACCGTGGCTGCGCTGAATGGCGACCAATCTTTCCTGAAGGGCTGGTGCGATACATACAAGGCCCGCCGCGATATGGTGGTCGAAATGCTGAATAAAGCTGATGGCATTACCTGCCAGACACCGGAAGGCGCCTTCTATGTGTACCCAAGCTGCGCCGGCTGTATCGGCAAAGTAACACCCGAAGGTAAGGTTATTAACAGTGACGAAGATTTCGTGACGTATCTGCTGGAAACCGTCGGTGTTGCCGCTGTACAGGGCGCGGCCTTCGGTCTGTCACCTTACTTCCGCATTTCCTATGCGACGTCGACCGAAGCACTGAAAGAAGCCTGCACACGCATTCAAAAGGCCTGTGCGGCGCTGACAGCACGGGCAACAGCTGCGGCTTAATAAGCATATATCAAGATTGAAGAACGCGGGCAGTGCCCCGCGTTTTTTTTGTTGCTGGGTTATTCGTGCTTCGGCCCATCAGGGACGGAAGTAGTTTTTGAGCGGTCCTGTGGATGAATGTCAGGAAGAAGGGCGTTCAGAACCCTTTCCCTTGCCTGTCCAAACGTGTCGTATTTTGTCAGGCCATGCAAAGCAAAATAGGCGGCCTCGCGCAACGTGCGCAACCCGTGCGTGGCAGCCTGAAGCATGAGGCCGGGGGCTACCTCGCCGAAACGCTGCGTCAGGCGGCCCGCAGCGTAACCCGCTTTATAGGCCTGTGTATCTTCATCCCGGATTTTGGTGGTCTGAGTTGAGGGTAGTTCGGGCAGAGGATATTCACGCAGGCCAAAAGCCGTATCAGCCGATAGTTGCTGGCGCTTAATGGCATTTTCACCAAGCCGGTCGGTCAGTTCTGCTAAAATTGCCTTGTTCGATTCAATATACTGCTGTGTTGCGGACCGGACCCGGGCGAATTGCTCCGGGGTCGTCATATTCGCGAGGGTAGATGGCGGATTGGGCGCGCCTGCAGGAATTTCATTTTCCAGGTTATAGACGAAATCTCGGCCAAACAAGGATTGCACGAATTCCAGAGTCTGGGAATAGGCCTGATCAGAGACAGCTCCGGTAACAGATGCATTCGCAGCTTGCATAATATAACTGCCGTCAACTAAATGTTTGTTGGCATTATCTTTTACAGTGCGAAAATTCCCGACGCGTACAAACATTCCTTGACCATGATGCAGCTTTTTGAGGTCGATAATAGCTTTGGCAGGAACTTCGGAGAAGGCCAGATCAATCAGGCCATCATGAGATTTATATATGGCAGGCAGGGCTGTACCGCCGAGAATAATATCAATCAGTTTTGTGTCTGGGTCACCATGAAAAATCACCTCTCCTGTTTGGGGATCGGTCATTTTGGAATAAAGCCTGTACGACTTTGACAAGGCACCGATTTGATGAGCAGAGAAAGAAATATTACCCATTAAATCGCTCAGTTTTGCTTCACCGATAAAAGTCATAAGGGCTTGGGCCAGCGGTTCGCGGTCGTTGCGGTTGCGACCAATATAGGCAGGGCTGCGCGGCAGGAGAGATGTAATCGCCGGAAATATCTCAACCAGCTGACGCGCCTTCATCAAAGGCGCGTTGGGATTTTCAGGATGCGGCAGATAGGTGGCCGCGGCAATTGGCATACCAATCGATGCTGTTACAACATTTGGGAAAAGACGAAATGTGGCGATACCGGTGGCGGTTTCAAAATGTTCAAGCAAGAGGGCCGTTGCAAAACCGCGTTGCCCGCCCGGCGGAAATTGCGCCACAGTATAATCAAAAGCTTTTACATGTGAGGGGCCGATGGATTGCATAATAGTTACTTTCTATAAAACCCCCTAATTATTCAAGTGAAATAAGTTATTTTCCCAGAATTTTCTTCCGTAAACGCGTTTTTAAGGATGGCGGGCCATCAGGCGGGGCATTTTCCTGCAATCGTGCTTCGTAATTGGCCACCAGCAGATCGCACATTTCATCGAAAATTTTGCGATTCTCAGCCAATGTCATCTCAAAAAAGTTTTTCAGGCGGCGCAGGTTTTCCGGCGTGGCATCATCGATATCGCTGCTCGGGTAATCGGCCATGTAGGGGCCGGAGACCAGGGATTTGTTGAAAATGAATAATTTGTTTTTCATTTCCAGTTCAAAGGAATCGACTAGCGCGGTTTCTGATGCTGAGAAGAAAATATTGATCAGCGGCATGTCGTTGCTGGGGTCCACGACACCCAGGGCCCCGTATCTGTTCCATTCTTCTTTCTCAATCGCACGGTTGGAATAACCGGTGCCCAACACGATCATGATCAAGTCACGGTCAGGCGGCAAGTGGGGACGCAACGCACCCATGTAACTGATGCACGGGTTATCAAATACGCTGCCATCTATGCCTGTAATATGAAGCTGTTCGGATTCAGGGCGCAGACGTACTGGAAATTTATGACAGGGGAAATAAGTTGGCGCGGCGGTACTGGCCAGCACGGCGTCAAACATATCGACATCCGGCGTAGTCGGCAGCCGCACCAGATGTTTGTCATCAAGTTTTTTCAGCCAGACGGCACTGCCGCCCAGATCAGGGAAATGCTTGGCTTGTTCAGGGTTTGCGGCAGGAAGATGTCCACCAATATTATAGACGGGAATGATCAGGCTGCGGATTGAATCGGCCAGTTTATGGCGGCCATAGAGCGCCCGCAGGGAACGCCCCAGGCTCGCGTGTTCGTAATGACCGTGTTTCAACAGATTTCCCAGACGGTCAATTTGCAGCGTGCGGTTATTAAAGTCGTGAATCATACTGCGGAAGGCGCGGAATGAATCACGGGGAAAAATATGCGTGCCTTCGCGTTCGTAAAAGCGGACCATGTGCCGGGCCCTGTATTTCGGCTGTGTCGGGTCATGCGGGCTGGGAATATTCAACGCAGCATTGAGAATTGATCCGGTGGACGGTCCCATGAAAATATCGACCATATCGGACATATAAAGCCCGGTGACTTCTTCGATGCGCTGCATGAAATGGGCGGGAATAAGCCCCCGCATGCCGCCTCCGTAATTAAACAGGGCGATAATCGGGCGTTTGGATGAGGTAGATGTCTGAATGGCTTGAGGCATAAAAACCAGGTGGGAAGGGAGAATAGAGCGTTCCTGTTATCCTAACCCAAAATTTAGGCAAAAAAAACCGGGCTTTATGCCCGGCGAGTTGAACAGGGAGGTTTTACATCCAAGGGATGTAAAAGAACCAGAAGGTTCTGCGGGGGGTTATACATCTGACCCATATTGCGTACCAGCATTATTTTTGTAATCCAGATATGCAATAATTGCATATCAATTGCAATAAAACAGATTTTTTGCATAGGAGGCCCTTTGGAGGCCGCAGAAAACCACAAAAGTGCATAAGGAGATTAATTATATTTTTTGCGTTCCGGTGGGGTTGCAGAAACCGGCTGATCGTTATCCTTATCGTCCAGTAACCCATTTCCGCCTTCAAAAAGGATCGAACGGAGAAAACCTGGGGTTAAAACCGACAAAGGATTAATCATGACATTGGGGTTTTCACTATCGCCCTTCATGGCATAAGTTGCGGCAATAATGCCGCCATTCTTACCGCCAGTCAGCAAGTTCCCGATAATCGGTATTTTGTTAAAGAACCCGTTTATCTGCGACATGGGAACGAAGGTGCCGCTGATATCCATTTTGCCAGCAGATTGGTTGATCGTTCCTCCAAAGGTGAGGCCAAGCGATGGTCCGTTGGCGCGCCCATCGCGTAAACTGATAAGACGGCCTTCGTTCGATTTGGTCCAGATGAAATCAGAGCGGAGTTTATCAAACGCGATACCTTTATTCTGGAGTAATTCACCAAGGCCCGATAATGAAAACAGATTGATGAATTTTGCAAGAACCGGCGCGCGCACGACGGCAAAATCAGTAATGCGCGCTGTTCCCTGAATATCATTCAGCCCGCCTTTGGGGGTTTGCACACCGGTTAATTCCAGCTTGCCGCCGACCATGTTATCATAAATATCCATGACACGCAGGGCTTCACCGGCGTTGGATGATGTTATGCGCAGCTGCATGCGGCTGTTTTTATCCGGTTGCAGGTTAACTGAGAAATCACCATGCGGCAAAGCGCCGGTAATAACCAGTTTGGTCAGCAGGTCATTTTTATCACTGTTGACCTCGACACGCGCGTTACGCAGATATTGGTCATCGGCATTACCGGTGCGGAGGCGGTCCACGGCAATTGTGGCGCTTACATCGGGGCTTGTGGTTTTATCCGGCGTTGCTGTGACGGAGCTCTTGGAAGGGCTTACATAGGACCGCGCATCAAATTCCTTACCTGTAATGGCGATTTTATATACACGCGGCTGTGATTGAGTAAGTTCCAGGGCGAAATCATTGCTGCCGCCGAGCGTCACCTGTGAGAATTTACCTGATGAAACATCCCGCTCTTTCCCGACTTTTCCAAATTGCAGATTGCCTTTCATGAATCCGTCTTTTGGTACCGAGATATCCAGATTGCTGACTGTCTGAATTTCACCATTTTTTATATCGGCCTGCAGTGATATTTTTCCGGCTTTTCCAACAGGCTTCTGGTAGCCGATAGGCTTGATCTGGAACATAACCGGGGTCAGGTCACCTGTCACACTGACTTTTTCAACATGGTCTTTCAGTTCCTTGTATTCTACCGCAATCGGCGCGTCCCCGATTATAAACTGATCAATATCAAGGCCAAATTTATGACGCAGGTCGGCGCCTGCTTTCAGCTTGGCGGTAATCGCACTGACATAGGGGGCATCACTTAAATTAAGATAGGCGGCATATGCCACATCAATGGGTGTGCTACTCAAAAGCCCTTTTCCGTCCAACGTGACCTGGCCTTCCTTAACGCCCAGTTTGAACGGGCCGCCGGTCAGATTCATGCCTTTGACGGCCTTCGGTAACAGGATATCAGTCAATTGTGCGTCGACAACAACCTTGACTTCTTCAAGTTTTACGTCTTTGGCGCCCGGCAGAGAAACCAGAACATGCGCATCCGCATTTCCTTTGACATCAGCCGGCGCGAAGCCAATCTTATCTCCTAGCGACATGGGTTCGCGACTTATATATTCCAGAAATGTTTTCAGCGGACCATCTACGTTGGCATCAATAGAAATGATTCCCATTTCGGTGGGATGTGTCAGATGGGTAATTTCAATTTTGCCCGATTTTGCAGTGAGGTCAGCGATTTTACCGGAGGCCACGTTGATGGTCAGCGTATCGTTGGCCATGGTTGCAGTTCCCTTGGCACCGGTCACGGGCATCATGGGGGTGTTATAATCGGCGGTCAGGTTCTCGTAGTCCAGGGCAAGGTCGATTTTTGCCGCTTCAACCAGATCGGGATTATTCAGATCAAAAGGCAAGGTCAGTTTCAGGTTACGGACAATCCCTTTGGACAGGCGGCGAGTCAGCCAGTTCGCGAGCAGCGTGTCTTTTGCGGCGCTGGGCCAGAACTTATGCAACTCGTCAAAGCTCAGTTCAGGAATGGTGACTGTGAGGGGATAAACAGCCGATTTATCAGAGAGTTTTCGTTCCCCTGACAAGTGGATTTCCCGGTCATTAACGGATACGTGCGTGTCATTCAGGATAATAGTTTCGGTATCCCGGTCATAGGTCAGATGGGCGGCCAGATTGCCCAGAAGAACAGGATCGTCATATAAGCCCTTGATCCCCAGTGTCCCATTTCCCGATGTTATATCAACATTCAAATCTTTTAGGCCCCAATCCGTATCAAGATTGCCTTTCAAAACGCCGTTCACAATCAGGCGGCTGTTCTCTGTCAATGACAGGGAAGGAAAGAACGCGCCCCAGGTTGCAATATTGATATTCTGCAATTCGCCGGATAAACGTGTCGGAGCCTCGGAATTGTCACGTTCCAGTACCAGTTTGCCTGATGATGCAATTCCGTTTTCTCCCGCGTAATCCGTATGGAAGATAAACGAATTATCCTGGCGCAGCAGGCCGAAATCAAGGTTCGGCACCACCCATCTTTTATCATTCGATTCATCATGCAGTGTGATATGCGCTTTTTTTATCAGGAAGGCTTCCATCTGGGACAGGGGATGAAGAGCGGGATAGTCAGGCAGAGTGCCACCCTTAAAAAAGCTTTCCCCCAATGTCTTGATATCTGTTCCATCCAAGAAAGACTTATTGTCGGGCTCTTCGTTCTCGTCGCTCGACAGGAATAGATTAATTTTACCGTCTTTATGTTTCACCAGACGCAGGTGCGGCTCGGTGACAATCACCGCTTCAGGTTTAATCAGCCCCACCAGTAAAGGAAGTTTTGCCAGGCGGATGCCGAGCTGCGGAATTCTGAGAACAGGTTTCCCATTCTGAGTCATTTTTACGCCTGACATGCCAATGGATATCGGTCCGCCGAAATCAGGCCATTCGGCGACAATACTGTCAAAGGTCAGGTCAGTGGTGGCGTTGGTTTCGACAAGCACATCCCGCACATGCTGGGCCGCGAAGGTAATATTGACGGGGCCTTGTGAAAACTTCCACAGGAGGACACCGATGGCAACGGCAATAAACAGCAGGATACCCCCGAGAACTTCGAGGGTCAGGAAAGTTGTCCGGTGACAAAAACGGAAAATGTGTCTAATCATGATATTAACGCTACAGTCTAGCAGGAAGTCGGGTGAAAGGCTTGACTCTCCTGAAAAAAACCCCAGATTTTTTGTGTTTTTCAAACAGGAAAGAAAAATGCCCGGACCTGATATCAATGACAAAGCACCTTCTTTTTCTGCCGAGGACGACCAAGGTCAGAAAGTGTCCTTATCCGATTATAAAGGTAGGACGCTGGTGCTGTATTTCTACCCCAAGGACGATACACCCGGTTGCACAAAGGAAGCCTGTAGCTTTACCGAGAATTTGTCGGTTTTTAACAAGCTGGATGTCGCCGTGCTGGGGGTGTCGAAAGATAGTGTGGCCAGTCATCAGAAGTTCAAGGCAAAATATAATTTGAATTTTCCGCTCTTGTCCGATGCCGATGGAAAAATCTGTGATGCGTACGGCACCTGGATTCAGAAATCCATGTATGGCCGCAAATATATGGGCATTGATCGCGCCACATTCATCATCGGTCCGGATGGTAAAATAAAACAGGCCTGGCGCAATGTGAAAGTGCCAGGCCATATTGACGCGGTAATAGAAGTTGTAAAAGCCGCGTGATTAAGCGGCTTTTTTCTTGGCAGTCGCAGCTTTCGCCGGAGCAGGCAACAGGCCTTGCAGGCCCACGAGCTTACCCACCTGGCGGCTGTTCAGATAATCGTGCACATGCTCAATCATCACGTCAACCTGATCATTAAAGAAATGGTTGGCGTTTGGTACGACGCGGTAATCCACATGAATGCCTTT
>CAMLMM010000036.1 GCA_946481105.1 uncultured Alphaproteobacteria bacterium | reverse complement strand
TTGTGCCAGGAGTGATTTAAAGGAACGGGTACTGACCTAACAAAAGAGGTAAAGATCATGAGAAAGCTTAGCTCTGCTTTTTTGGGAACAGTGATTGCTTTGGGCGGCTGCGCCTGCACAAACCGCACACCCGATACAATTGAGCATGAATCGCAGAGTTTCTATCTGAATGCCCGTGTAGTCTTTGCCAAAGCAGAGGATGGTACAATAACACTAGCTGATTGTGAGGCGACACAGAAAAATGCAGGGCAACCAGGCAAATTAAGTTACGACTATGGTTATGCGACCGCCAAAGCCATGAAAGCTGGCGCATCTGCTCCAGATACTGCGGATATGGAGCGTGTTGTGAATTTCAATGGTGATTCCGCTCATTTCATTTCTGAAACTTTGAAAATTTGCGCCGAAAAATTCGCCGGGTTTAAGCCTAATTAATCCTCTGTATTGCGTAGGCTAACAATTTGCATTACTCCTGATAATGAAAAATTCAGGAGATAGTAATGAACCGTTTAGTCCTTATGCGCCACGGCCAGAGCCAGTGGAACCTCGAAAATCGCTTTACCGGGTTTCACAATATTGAATTGAGCGAGCAGGGGATTTCCGAAGCCAAAGTTTCAGGACAAAATATTGCCAAAGCCGGAATAAAATTTGATCAGGTTTACACATCGACATTGCAACGCGCTTACACGACGGCTGAAATTGCGCTGAAAGAAGCAGGGCAGGAAAACCTGATTGCAAGCATGATCAAGCATGATGATTTGCGCGAACGTGATTACGGCGACCTGACGGGCCTCAATAAAGACGAAACGAAACAGAAATATGGTGAGGAGCAGGTGCATATCTGGCGCCGTTCCTATGACGTGCAGCCACCTGGTGGCGAGAGCCTGCAGGATGTCGTTGAGAAGCGCGTGCGCCCGTATTATGAAGCGGTCATCAAACCGCAACTCGATGCCGGGAAAAATATCCTCGTCGCCGCGCATGGAAATTCATTGCGTGCCTTGCTGATTATCATCGGGGAAAACACGCCTGAAAATATCAACGCCACGGAAATCCCGACCGGGTCGCCGCTGGTGATTGAGTTTGAAAACGGCAAGCGTGTGGCGAAATATTATCTGGCCGATAAGCTGGCGGCGTAATCATGCCCCATATCACGGTCGAATATTCCGCCAATCTGAATGGCCCCGCCGATAAGCGCGAATTCCTGAAAAAATTGCAGGATACGCTGATCGACCTGAGTCCGACATACAAAGTGCAGGATTTCAAAAGCCGGATGGTAAAACATCAGGATTATCTGGTGGCCGAAGGCGATAAGGAATTCGTGCATGTGCAACTGGCTATCCTGCCCCGTGAAGAGCAAGTAAGAAAAGACAGCGCGGCGCGGTTGCTGGCGGTGACTCAGGAAGCTTTTGCCCAATCGGATGCCGGGAAACCCTGCAATTTTACAGCTGAAATTCGCGATCTGGATAAAGATACTTACGTTAAGGCGTCTCAGTAATTTATTGACATAATTAATAGGCTGCTTTATAAAAAGCCTATGTTTACAGAGTCCCATACAGATATAGATTTATCCTGCGTATACAGCTTTACCCAAGGGCACCCGGTGCCCGATGGCATGGTATATAGTGAGGTAAGCCCTACCAATTACCCGTCAAATATTGTTGTAAGTCAAGCAACCAGCATATCGAATGCTCACGAAGAGGCCATGATATCTATACGCAGCGGTAAACAGGCGCTTGTCTGGTTACCACCTGAGCCATATGACGGCAGAGTTGAGCAAGCCAGGGACAGACGCACAGCCTCTCACATTATTGAGATGCGAAGGAAATATGCTTCTGTAAGGCCTGTCATGCGTACAGAGAATGAATCAATGTTTCGACCCCATCTTGATTTTCGCGGCAATATACAACGCATCTTCGATCAGATGGCAAAACCACTCCCTGAAGAAGTAACGCGTAATCGTGGTACGCGAATTCTTTTGCACCATTATGGTCTGGGAGTTGTTCTGTTTCATATCACGCGTGAATCAAACGAAGCCTTGTGGGAAAATAAACGAGCTGTTTCAGTAGCTGAACTTGGACCTGCTTACCTTACACCAGAAGGAAGCGTGACATTTCTCGCAGGTTGCGACTGGGGCTTGGAACGAGCATGTGCTCATTCATCACCACATGTGCCCAAAGCCACGCAATCCGCCAGAGAATTAACAGTTCTTGATTGTATCCCTCAGTAAACCAAAGAATTTAGGCTTCCTTGATATCCAGACCTTCATCACGGTACTGCGAGATTTTATTGCGCAGGGTGCGGATGGAGATACCGAGGATATTTGCCGCATGGGTACGGTTGCCGAGGCAATGGTCCAGCGTATTCAAAATCATATCGCGTTCGACATCGGCGATGGTGCGACCGACCAAATTCACGACCGCCGCTTCGTTTTTAACGGCAGGGGCCGATGTGGTTGACGGTGACACACCTGCCATGCTTGGAGCCTGGTTCGGTGCGGCGGCAGGCGCGTTGGCCGCGCTGGCCATGCCGGCAATGTGAATGGCATCGGCTTCGATTTCATCCTGCATGGACACGAGGACGGCACGGTGCATAGTGTTTTCCAGCTCGCGGATATTACCGCGCCAGTGATGGGCCTGAATTTTTGCTGCACCTTCGGCAGAGAGTTTCTTTTTACCCAGACCATTTTGCTCTGAGAACTTATCAAGAAAGAATTGCGCCAATGGCGGCAGGTCGCCTTTGCGTTCGCGCAGGGCAGGCAGGCGGATATTCACGACATTCAGGCGGAAGTATAAATCTTCGCGGAATTCGCCTTTGGTCACGGATTCTTCCAGATTGCGATTGGATGTCGCGATAATGCGCACATTGACCTTCACGGCATCGTTACTGCCGATGCGGGTAATTTCGCGTTCCTGAATGGCGCGCAGCAGTTTTGCCTGTAGCATCGGGTGCATTTCCGATACTTCATCGAGAAGGATGGTTCCGCCATTGGCTTCTTCAAATTTACCCAGGCGTCTGCCAACAGCGCCTGTGAAAGCGCCTTTTTCATGGCCGAAGAGTTCAGATTCCAGCAGGCTTTCCGGAATGGCCGCGCAGTTGACCGCAATGAACGGGCCATTGCCGCGTTTGGATTTGCGGTGAATATATTGCGACATCACTTCCTTACCGGTCCCGGACTCGCCGGTGATAAGGACTGTGGCTTCGGACGGAGCGATCTTATCAGCCATCGCCACGACCTGTTTCATGGCCGGGTCGGTGGCAATCATCGTATTATTGTCTTCGGTGACCGCAGCGAAAATCGCGGCAATCAGGTCGGCATCCGGCGGCAGCGGGACGTATTCTTTTGCGCCTTCCTGAATGGCTTTGACCGCCGCGCGGGCATCGGTGCCGATGCCGCAGGCAATCACGGGCACGTGAATGCGTTCGTTTTTCAGTTCTTCGATAAACGCGCCGATCTTCTGTTTGACATCGACCATCACCAGATCGGCACCTTTGCCGTTACGCAAAGCGCCGAGAGCCTGTTCCGTATCTTCGCAATGGATAACCTTCGCGCCGCGTTGCAGGGCTATTTTCCCGGCGGCGCTGATATAACCTTCCAGATGACCGATAATCATTAAACGCATGGTAGACTAGCTTTGCTCCGATTTTACAATCTCGGTCATGGTGATGCCCAGACGATCCTCGACGACGACGACTTCACCGCGCGCGACCAGGCGGTTGTTCACATAGATATCAATGGCCTCGCCGACCTTGCGGTCAAGTTCGACCACGGCACCGCGTCCAAGTTTGAGCAACTGCGAAACTTTCATTGATGAGCGGCCCAGCACGGCGGAAATCTGTACAGGGATGTCGTAAATGGCGGTGACGTCATTCGCCATGGGTTCGCCCACGGCATACGGGTTTTCTTCGACCGGGACGCCGGACGTGTCGATTTCACCTAAATTCAGATCGGCGCCGCTTGGATTTTCCGGATCAGCCATAATCATTCTCCCTTAAAGACATCCATAGATTCGTTATTCTGGCCTTTTTGCCCCTTTTGGGCAAGCACATCATCAATTTCCTTTAAAATACTCTCAGCCAAGGCTTTATGATCCCTTACGGCCCCGCCATCCTGCCATTTCATGCGGCAGGAGCCGGGAGTAAGGTCGGCGGCCCCCACGACTTCAAATTGCCCTTCGACATCTTTCATCGCCAGCAGGCTGGTGTAGATTTCTTCAACATCTTCGGTGGGAACTTCAATAAGGATTTTTGATTTATCCTGTGACTGCAGCACCCCGGCAATAATGGCTTCAATTTCCTGTGTGCCGTTATTTTCGGTCAGAATGGGAAAAAGTTTGGACATGAGGCTATGGCAGAGCGCGACGACTTCCGCCTCAAATCTTTTCTCTCGTATCTGCTCGGCCAGGATAAGCGCGCGTATCTCATTATTCAGCGTAGCCACCTGGGCAGCCACATAATTCTGGCGGCTGTTTTTTTCGGCCTGAATTCCCTCGGCCCGACCCTGGGCAAAAGACTCGTCCTTGGCCTGCCCCAGTTCCTCCAGCGAAAATACAGGAGGGGGGGGCGGCAGGTCCGGATCTGGTTCCGGAACAACCACCTGATCAAAATTATTCGCGTCGAAAAAGTATTTTTGTCCCTTCATCTGGTACCTTTAAGGGCTCCTTTAATTATATATGACGCTTAATAAATCATTGCGTCTTCTGAATTGTTCCCTTTGGCCAGGACGACTTCGCCACGGCTTTCGAGGTCTTTGGCCACGTTGACGATATAAAGCTGGGCATCCTCGACGTCTTTCAAGCGTATCGGACCCATGGCGCCCATATCTTCCTTCATAATCTTGGCCGCGCGTTCCGACATGTTTGAGAAGAACAGATCTTTGAGAGTGTCGGTTGCCCCCTTGAGTGCAATCGGCAGTTTTTCCTTGTCGGCCGCGCGGATAATCGTCTGGATGGATGTCGGGTCAAGCCCGCCCAGATCTTCAAAGGTGAACATCAGGCTGCGGATTTTCTCGGCGGCATCCGGGGATGTCTGTTCCAGCGAATCCATGATGCGTGTTTCGACGCTGCGGTCCATGCTGTTGAAAATTTCGGCCATAAGTTCGTGACTGTCGCGTCGCTGGGTCTTGGCCAGGTTTGCCATGAATTCAACGCGCAATGTTTTCTCGATATCGTCCAGAACTTCCTTCTGAATGGCTTCCATGCGCAACATGCGGTGAACGACTTCGAGAGCAAAACCTTCGGGCAGCATCGCAAGAACTCGCGCCGCATGATCGGTTGAAATTTTGGACAAAACAACGGCGACGGTCTGAGGGTATTCTTTCTGCAGGAAATTGCCGAGCACTTCCTCGTTCACATTGCCGAGCTTTTCCCACATGGTCCGGCCCGCCGGGCCACGGATTTCCTCCATGATAAGGTTAATTTTGTCTTTGCCCATGCCGGATTTAGCCAGAAGACGTTCCGTGCTTTCATACGTTCCCATCAGCGAGTTGGAAGACGTCATCTGCTCGGAAAAATCAATGAACAGGCGTTCAACGACCGTGGAGTGAATTTTTCCCAGATTGGCCATAGTCTGTGAAATCTCAAGGATTTCAGCTTCGTCCATATACTGGAAAATTTTGGTAGTGTGTTCTTCGCCCAGCGACAACAGGAAAATAGCAGTTTTTTCAATGCCCGATAATGAGCGGTAATCTTCGCGTACGCGCATATTTTAACTCTCCGTCGCCATCCAGCCGCGAAGAACGGAAACCGTTTCTTCCGGATAGGCCATAATAATATCCTCAACCTTCTTGACGGATGATGCTTTCACGCGGCCTTCGACCTTTTGAACGTCAATCATATCATCGCTGCTGCCCTCAGTGGCATCCATAAACTGTGCGGCATCGCTATTCGGCCCTGTCGCGCCAGGCGGCATGAGCGCCGGATTCTGGGGGCCAGCCGGAAGGAGACCAAGTGGGTCCATTGTATCGCCTTCAGGCGAGCTTTCACCTTCCTGGGCGAGCAGGCGCCCAACCATTGGCTGCAGAACGAGCAGCACAACCAGGACAATCATAACGGCAACAATAAGAATTTCGGCGGCATTCAGAAGGTCTGAACGTTCAAAACCCATAATTTTAGTGCCGTCTTCTTCGGGCTCAGTGGCTATATCGGCAAACTGCATGTTTACGACTTCGAGCTTGTCGCCACGCTTTTCGTCAAAGCCGATGGCGGAGGAGACAAGGGCTGTGATGTTTTTAATTTCCGCTTCACTGCGCGGCACGTAAGTTTTATTGCCATCTTTATCTGTCGTGTAAGTGCCGTCAATCAGGACAGACGCCGACAGGCGTTTGACGTCACCGGTTTGCTTAACGACGCTGCGCACCGTTTTGCTGATTTCGTAATTGGTTGTTTCTTCCAGACGTGCCGCGGTCGAAGTGGGTTCCGATGGGTTGTTTAATACACCTTGCCCACCGTTTGGCAGATTGTTCTGTACGGAGACATCGCTGCCCTGGACATCCGTTTCGCTGCTTTTGTCGTCAACGTTCTGGGTGGAGCGGACGACCTGCCCCTGGGGATCAAAAATCTCCTGATTCTCGCTTAACTGGTCGAAATTCATTTCTGCGACGACATTGGCATGAATCTTTCCATACCCGACCGTGCGTCCGACCAGATCTTCGATAACCTTGGTTAGATGTTGTTCATATTTGCGGCGTGTTTCATCGGCCTTGCTCGACAGCAGAGCCGCGTCGTCTTCGGTGCCGCTGGCCAACAACACGCCATGCGAGTCAACGATCGAAACATGTTTGGCCTTCAAGTCAGGGACGGCGCTGGCGACCATTGACTGGATACCCATAATCTGTTCCTGATCGAGTTGGGCCGATCCCTTCAGGCGGACAAATACACTGGCGCTGGCGGCATGCGTTTCACGGCTGAATAATTCGCGTTGCGGCAGCACCAAATGAACGCGGGCGCTTTTAATAGGTTCAAGAGAAGAGATTGTCCGGGCCAGCTCACCTTCGAGTGCGCGAACCTGCGTAATGTTCTGCACAAAGCTGGTAGTACCGAAACTGGATTGTTTATCGAATAACTCATATCCCAGCGACCCGCCATTCGGCAGACCTTCCTGTGCCAGCAACATACGGGCGCGACCAACGTCTTTTTCTGCGACCTGTACAGACGTGCCATCAGGGCTTACATCATATTTGATTTTCAATTCTTCCAGCTTGGCGGCAACCGCCGATGAATCTTCGGAAGCCAGGTCTTTGTACAACATTTTCATGCGCGGGCTGGATACCTGCATGGAGATATAGATGAAGAATATAAGCAGGCCGAAAAGTACCGCGCCCATGATGCTGAGTCGGGTAGGTCCCAATTTTTTTAACGTCTCAAGGAAATTATTCACTGTTCGTCGCCCGTTTTTTTATTTGTTGGAGTCGGGCCTGTCCGACTCGCTGGTTTTGGTGTAGACTGTAAGCCAAGAGATTCGTATTTCTTTAACACAAATTAATTATATCAGATTCCGTCTAATGATTCCACAGTCGATATTGAAAAACGCAGTAGATTCAACGATGTAATATTATGTGAATCTATCGCCTATATCGTTTCGTTTTGTGTAATTAACAAATAATTAACCTATTTTTTACTGTTTGTTAATAATCGTATACTGTGTGACGAGGCTTAAAACCCTGATTTTCTTGAAAATGCAAGTAAAAGAGAGTTCGCTCCAAGAAAAACTTGACAGCCTGGGGTAGATTCGCTAAACTGAGAATAGGGTATGTTGTATGGGCAGAAAGTCTGACAATACCTCAAAGGGTTAAAGGGTAAGGAAAATGATTGAGGCAGTAACAGCCGCTGTATCGAATTCCCAGCTGGTCCGTGTAGTAGCGGAGCAGACTTCAACCACGCAATCTTATTCATCGAATCCGACGCGGGTGCAGTCTGCAGCGATAACAGCGCCATATCTTAGTCCGCACGTTGATTTTAACGGCGGTAACAGCAAGCCAATTTTTGTCGTACGTGATCTGGCAACAGGCGAACATATTCGTCAGTTTCCAACCGAAGGTCAGATACGTGCGTATCAGCAGGCACAGGCCAATGCGCAAATGCGGCAGCAGGCAGCGGCAGCAGAAGCACAGTTCCGTCAAAGCCAAAACCAGGCCGTTGCTGCGCAGAAAAGCGCTGATCTTGTCAAATCAAGCGTCGAGTTCCGTGCCGCACGTCAGGAAATTAAAGTACAGCAGCATTCTGAAGCGCTTCCGGGTCAAAAAGCCGCCGGGCCTAAAATTGGCGGGAGTTCGGGTGGTAGTACGGAAGCCGCCGAAGTTAGCACGAGCCTGGACACACAGGCCTAGTGGTTAAAGCTGGTTGCAAATCTTATGAACTAAGGGCCCCGTCAGGGCCCTTTTTCTATGTCTAAAACACAAGTTTCTTATCCAGCAGGTAAAAATCATAATTGCCGGCCTGATCGTGTCCGGCATGGGAAATCTGAAATCTGGCATGCTGGAAGAGGGCAAGACTCCGGTGATTATCCTGGGCTACCTTGGCCTGAAGCTTGGAGTGCCAGCTGGCATCAGCCCAATCCAAGGCAAGGGCAATCAGTTTTTTTCCCAGGCCGTTTCCCTGGTGGTGCGAGGCTATGCAAACAGATTCTATCTTACACAGGCCGTCATTAGCCGGATTCAGCATGGCAAAGGCCTGTAGTTGACCCAGTTCATCCTTAATGCCAATAAGGCAGCCGCCCCGCTGGAATACATCGGTCAGGTCGGCGGCGCTTTTGGGTTTCAGGTGATGACGTGTTGGTGCGGACATCCCTTGCCGCGTAGCTTCAATAAAATGGGCGGCCAATGGAATATCGGCTTTTGATAGGAAAGTAGCGGTTGTTTTTTGGCTGGCAACGTCAGTCTGGGACATTTCTTTATTCTCTCATGCAAAAATTTTGGAAAAAACTTGGCGGTGAGAGAAATAGCAATCATAACATCTCGGCCGCGATTATAATCGTCGGT
This sequence comes from uncultured Alphaproteobacteria bacterium, assembly GCA_946481105.1. The sequence continues at coordinate 10,347 of CAMLMM010000036.1, read as the reverse complement.
CCGGTCGTCGCAGGGACAGAATATGATTGCTGAATAAGTTCATATTCAGATGATAAACGTAAGAGGGGTGTTTCTGTCAAGAAAAAATCAGGCGACCAGCGTAGTTTCTGTGACGGCGGTGAAATAACGGATGACATCGGGAATGATTTCATCATTGAAATCATATTTGGGGTGATGCAGGCCGTAATTATGTGCGCTGCCCGGTTTATGCGGTTGTCCCTGACCGAAAATGGCATAACAGCCGGGTTTTTTCATCAGCATCGCGCCGAAATCTTCGGCCCCCATGCTCGGCGGAAAATCGGTCAATACGCGTTCCACGCCGAACAGATTCTGCGCGATTTTGGTGCAGGCGTTTGAGGTTGCTACGTCATTCAGTGTAGGTTCGTAATTGCGTTCATACACCAGTTCGCCTTTTGCTCCATGCGCCGCCGAAATGTTTTCAACTATCTGGCGAATACGTTTTTCAATCGCGGTGCGTATTTCATTGTTGAATGTACGGACGGTGCCGGTCAGTTTGGCAGCTTCCGGAATGACATTGGTTGCACCTGTTCCGGCATTGAAATTGGTGATGCTGACCACGGCGGTATCAGTCGGGTTGACCATACGCCCCAGAATGCTCTGGATCGATACAACAATCTCTGAGGCAATAACAACCGGATCGATCGTTTCATGTGGCATGGCGGCGTGGCCACCTTTGCCTGTTACAATGATATGAATTTCATCGGAACTGGCCATGATCGGGCCGCCTTTGATGCCGACCATGCCGCGTGGGGCGTAAGGCCAGTTATGCACGGCATAAACACTGTCGACCGGGTATTTATCGAACAAGCCTTCTTCGATCATTTTATACGCACCGCCGCCTCCTTCTTCGGCAGGCTGAAAGAACAGGTGGACCGTGCCGTTGAAATTGCGAGTTTGCTGCAGGTAACGTGCTGTGCCTAGAAGGATAGATGTGTGGCCGTCATGTCCGCAGGCGTGCATCTTGCCAGGAATTTTTGATGTCCATTCCGCACCGCTGTCTTCGGTGATATCAAGTGCATCCATATCCGCGCGCAGCCCAATGCGCTTATTGCTGCTGGTGGATTGGCCTTCGATGGTTGCCACGATTCCGGTTTTGGCCCAGCCCCGTTCAAAAGGAATGCCCCATTCGGTCAGCTTTCGTGCGATAAGATCGGATGCATAAATTTCTTCGTAGCAGGTAGCCGGATTCTGGTGGAGTTCGTGGCGGCAGATTTTAACTTCTTCGACAATGTCATTGAGCATATTGCTGTTGTCGGAAATCATGGAACCTCACTTACATTTTGGTTTTGCGCGGATCAAAGGCGTCCCGTACAGCTTCGCCGATAAAAGTTAATAAAGTGAGCATAATTGCGAGGGAAAAGAAGGCGGTCATGCCAAGCCAGGGAGCCTGAATATTGTTTTTGCCCTGCGCCAGCAGTTCGCCGAGGGATGGGGAACCAGGTGGCAGACCTAAGCCTAAAAAATCCAGCGAAGTCAGGGCCGTAATCGACCCAGTTAAGACAAAAGGTAACATGGTAATTGTGGCAACCATCGCATTCGGTAAAATATGACGGTGCATCAGGGTGAAATTGCCGACCCCCAGCGCACGTGCAGCGCGGACATAATCCAGATTACGTGCGCGCAGGAATTCGGCGCGAACCACATCAACCAGATGCGTCCAAGAAAAGAGCAGCAGGATAAGGAGCAATGTCCAGAATCCCGGAATGAATAAGGCCGAAAAAATAATCAGGATATAGAGGCTCGGCAGCGACGACCAGATTTCAATGACACGTTGCGCGACGATATCGACGCGCCCGCCATAAAATCCCTGAAACGCCCCGGCGGCGACGCCGATGATGGATGAAAAAACGGTGAGGGCCAGCCCGAATAAAATCGAAATGCGGAATCCATACAGAACACGGGCGAAAACATCGCGTCCCTGATCATCGGTACCAAGAATATTGTCAGAGGTTGGGGCAGAAGGAGCGGGGGTCGGCAGGTCGTAGTTAATGGTGTCGTATGAATATTTAATCGGCGACCACAACATCCAGCCGTCTTTGGTAATCAACTCCTTGACATACGGATCACGGTAATCAGTTTCGGTTTCAAAATCGCCGCCAAAAGTTTTTTCTGGGTATGACACCAGAAACGGGGCATAGAACGTTCCCTTGTACGCCACCAGCAAAGGACGGCTATTGGCGATGACATTGGCCGACAATGCCACAACAAAGAAAATAGTAAACAACCATAACGACCAGTAACCGCGTTTATTGGCTTTGAACTGCGCCCAGCGGCGGCGGGTGATAGGGGATGGCTTGAACATTATGCACCTGCCTCAAAATGAATGCGTGGATCGACAAGGACATAGACAATATCCCGCACCAGTGTCATGACAAGGCCGATGAGGGCGTAGATATAAAGTGTCCCCAGAACAACCGGGTAATCGCGGTTGATAATCGATTCATATCCGAGCAACCCCAGACCATCGAGTGAGAAGATAACCTCGATCAGCAGCGATCCGGTGAAAAAGATATGCATGAACGCGGCGGGGAAACCGGCAATCACAATCAGCATGGCATTGCGGAAGATATGCCCGTACAAAACACGGTTCTCGCTCAAGCCCTTGGCGCGTGCAGTCAGCACATATTGCTTGTTGATTTCATCGAGGAAGGAATTCTTCGTGAGCATGGTCAGCCCGGCGAAACCGGAAATAACCATCGCGCAGACCGGCAATGTCATGTGCCACATATAATCAAGCGCCTGTTTCCACCACGGGAAGGTGGCCCAACCATCCGACACGATGCCGCGCAAGGGGAACAGGTCGAAATAACGCCCCCCGGCAAAAAGAATAATCAGCAGGATGGCGAACAGGAATGACGGAATGGCATAGCCGATAAAAATGACGGCGGACGACCAGATATCAAAGGCCTGACCGTCTTTTACGGCTTTCTTGATACCCAGCGGAATGCAGATCATATATATAAGGAGTGTGGACCACAGGCCGAGCGAAATCGATACGGGCATTTTTTCCAGCACCAGATCGACAACTTTGATGTCGCGGTAATAACTCGTGCCCAGATCAAACTGCAGATAGTTTTTCAGCATAATAAAGAACCGCTCATGGGCGGGTTTATCAAACCCGTACATGCGTTCCAGTTCTTTGACGAATTCCGGGTCAAGTCCCTGCGACCCGCGATAGGCATTTTGCTGTCCGGTCATCGTGGTTGCGTTCATGGAACTTGTCATGTCACCGCTGCCGCCGCTAAAGCGGGATGTGGCGTCGGCGCCATGACCCTGCAGTTGCGCAATCATGCGTTCAACCGGACCACCGGGAACGAACTGGATAACGACAAAACTGACTAACAAAATGCCGAAGATGGTTGGCACCATAAGTGCCAGGCGGCGCAGGATGTAATTCAACATACACGCATTGAATCATATTTATGTGCGGCTGCAAAGCCAAAGGATTAAATTTGCATAATTATTTTTGAACTTTCGGCAGTGAATATGGTTGGTAATTGCTGACCAGCAGGAAGTAATACGATGAAATCAAAAAATATATTCAATCGGTTTGCACAGAAAGTGGCCTATGCCACGGGACGGCCCGGGACATTTATAGCCGCTTTGGGTGTTATTATTGTTTGGGCAGTAACGGGGCCGATATTCGGTTTTAACGATACATGGCAATTGGTGATTAATACCGGGACGACCATCATCACCTTTTTAATGGTATTTTTGATTCAAAGCACACAGAACCGCGACACGGCAGCCATTCAGTTAAAACTCTATGAACTGATAAGGGTGACGCGGGGGGCGCATACGGTGCTGATGGATCTGGAAGAGCTTGACGAAAAGGATCTGGCCAAGTTTCGTGATGAATACGAAAAGATTGCAGAAAAAGGCCGTAAAAACCTGAGAAATCCTGATATCGAAACTGGGATTCCCGAGATTAACATCGCTAATCTGTGTATACGCGACTAATGTTGACATAATTTTAAGACAGGATTAAATATCTGGCATGACTGTTAAGCAGACATTCTTGAAAAATATGAAACGCGGTGGGCTGGCTGCCGCGGGTGTCATTGGCATTGCTGGAATGGCATCGCAGTATTCGGCTTATTTTCAAACACCGGATGAAGATGCTGAAGTAATACCACCTTTTGCGCGTGTGGCGATTTTCGATTCCCGGTGGAATGCAACTTATGTCGTGCAGAAACATACATCAGATTCACGCGTTGAGATTTTATATGCCGACGCAGATGATTCACGTCCGCATTACTATCGCTACGTAACCAAGTTTCCCGCACGCCTGGCGGAACTAGCAAATGGGAATGCATCGCTGGCGTCAAGCTTCGCAGTTGCCGGGCAGATCACAGCGATGCCGAAAGCTGTTTACCTGAACCAGGCCAGCGCATCGGTTGAAACGAATTTTGGCAATGCCGCCGCGAAGCGTATGAGCTTTACTGACAAGACGATTTTGACCCCGGACAGTTTTGCCCGCCAGACATCCCAGCTAAATATATTGTTACAGGATGCGCAGGCGAATGGCCTGGCAAATCTTCCGTCTTTAGCAACCTTGCCTATATCGCATGTGGATAGGCAAACCGCCGATAGAAACAGGCATGCGGGGATCGCTTTTACTGCAGCTGCCGGGTTCTTTGGTCTCTGGACATTGGCGCAGGCAGGCATGGCCGGAGTCAATTCCGCCCGCCGCCGTAAGGATGAGCAAAATCTTTCTGGCCCCTCTATTGCCTGATTATTATTGACATAATCATTGAGCATGGTCTATAAAAACGACCATGGATGAACATACTCTGAATCAAATCATGATCGTGACCGCGAGCCGTATGCCGATTGCCTTCGATGGGCAATTTGTATCTATTGATAGGCAGAGATTAAAGGATGAATTATTTTCACCTCTTACTTTGCATCGGATCTTTCAGGACAGAGTAGCGGAAAAATTTCGTCAACCAATGCTTGATGAAGCCCTTAGTCTTATGGACTGGAAAGCCCCAGTTATTTCCACGCCGGTAAATGGGGCGGATAACTACACACGGTTTATGGCGTATCGACCCCGTAGTTTAAATACAGCCAATAATCTGATTGATTGTTTGAAATGGGAAGGGCTGCGGCGCAGCTTTGAGGTCAGTAATGCCCCCTGCGTTGATTTGCCCGTTTTAAATCATGATCCGTCGTCCTTGCTGTGGATGCGCGATCCGTGCCTGATAATGGGGCATGTCGCTTTTTTTCCTGACAATGACTTGATGGATTCTTATTACTGCACAAAAAAGCAGATAGCGAATGAACGTAAGACGGCCTTGCAACGCTGTGAACAATTGCTGCGGCAGCAGGGATTGAAGATAGTTGTCGTGAAAGGCTGCGCCTTTGAGGGCGGAAATCTTATTCCAGCCGCCGAAGCAGGGTTTTTATTCTGCGGCCAGATACCGGGGCGGGCATCCGAAAATATTCAACCTTTATGCGATGCTATTGCAAGATATACAGATTTTAATCTGACTCCTGTATATGTGCCCATAGATAATGAATATTTCTTTCATCTGGATATAGGCATGTCACGGGAATTGCCCAATGGCAAATTTCTTGTCTGTCGGAATTTGGGGCCGAACTTAAATGGAGATGGTTATAAAACCATTGAACGCCATCTCGGGCCATCAAGCCTTTATACCTATGAGTATAATCATCGAACCCGATTAATGGCCAATCTGGATGTGATGGGCAACGGGGTAATGATGACCCAATGTGACGATGACACAAGGCATTTGCTGGAACGTAACGGAATTATCGTAAATGCGCCATCTGCTCAGGACGACGGCTCCCGCGAAATAGGCATGGGCGGCGTATCTTGCCTGAGCAACGAGGCCTGCGCGTATCATCTTCAGGAATATCAACGCGCCCGCGCAGAGACGCGTGACTTTTCTCTGGCGGGGATTTAAAACAGGTCATGGATAAAATGTCTATCATCGCGGCGTTGAAAGCTGCCGGCATTGATAATGCCGCTTATGACGCGAAAATCATTCTGGAAGACGTCGCGCCGGATAAAATTGAATCTGTCGTGACGCGTCGTGCGGCGGGTGAACCGCTCTGGCGTATTCTTGGCTACCGTGATTTCTGGAAGAGCCGTTTTTATCTTTCGCCTGATACGCTCGAACCGCGTCCCGATACCGAGACTTTAATTGAACAGGCTCTGACCGGCCCGGTGCCCAAAACGATTCTCGATCTGGGTACGGGGACGGGATGCATTCTTTTATCGTTGCTGCATGAATATCCCGAAGCAAAAGGAATCGGTGTTGATAGATCACCAGGGGCGTGTGCAACCGCACAATTAAATGCCGAACGCCTCGGGCTGGATTCGCGGGCGCAGTTCATCTGTGGCGACTGGCTTGAATCAGTAACGGGGAAGTTTGATCTGATTGTATCGAATCCACCCTATATTCCGCGCGATGTGATTCCGAATCTCGATGAAAACGTCAAAAATTTTGATCCGATTCTGGCACTTGATGGGGGAAATGACGGTTTGGACCCGTATAAAAAATTGTTGCCCGAACTCAAAAAACATTTGCTTCCTGGTGGACGTGTGTTGTTTGAGATCGGTGTAGGGCAGGCGATGGACCTGCAACGACTCGCGGAAGCCAGCGGCGCGAATCTGATTCGAGTGACTCGGGACATCGGTGGGGTCGAAAGAGTGGTCGAAATTGGTTATGGGGATAACTAAAAAAATGATTGACCGGTGGCTTGAATAAAAACTGGTGGACGTGCAATCTCGCTTTGTTCACGAAAACACAACAAAATGGAAAATATCAAAATACCAGATGTTGTGGCGTGGGCTGGTTCAGAAAACTACATGAAGTAGTCCTTGAAGTTGAAAGGACTTTTCAACTTATCCACATTCGGGTAAGCTGGAGATGAGTTTTACCGAATCAGGGGAAACAAGTTAGGAGAGCACATGCGATACGGATCAACCGCACGGAGAATGCGTAACAACAATAATAATGGTAGCAACAACCGGGGAGGCGGCCAAGGCCAGCAAAACCAGCAGCGCCGCGCTTTTACGAACAAGAATAAGGTTTTCGATAGCAACGGCCCAGACGTGCGTATTCGCGGCACGGCTTACCAGATCGTTGAAAAATACCAGACTTTAGCCAAGGATTCCGCATCCGCAGGTGATCGCGTCCTGTCGGAAAGCTATCTGCAATATGTTGAGCACTACCAGCGCATCATCAATAGCTGGGAAGACGAATATGCGCCTGACCCGTTCGATCCGAATTACGAGCAAGCTTATGCTATGTATAATCAGCGTGTGGCTGAACGCGCCGCGCGCCGCGCCCTGGAGGCCGAAACCGCCGAAGCTGAAGATGATCAGCCGATGATGGAAGAGGAAGATCTGGGTCTGCCAAGCAGTATCGTAGGCAATCAGACTTCAGCACAGGTCTCCCGCGTGGGCGAGTTGACCGAAGCTTAATTTTACAGAATTTTAACGAAAAACGGGCCTTTTGGCCCGTTTTTCTTTACCAAAAATTACTTTTCCGGGCGTATGCTTGGGTAATGTTAAGGGCATTATTTGGAATTGCGACGCCACCACAGCCTGCCCATCGGGTTTATGCGATAGGGGACGTGCAGGGTTGTGCCTTGACATTGAATAGCCTGCTGAATTCACTTGATAAAGATATCGCTATCCACCGCGAACGAAATGGTACAGCGACAATTGTGCTGGCTGCGGATTATGGCGATCGTGGCTTTGATGCATACGGGGTTATTGAGCGGCTGTGCCGTCTGAAAAAACGCCAGGATGTCGAAAGTGTTTTTCTTCAGGGCAATCATGATGGATATTTCAAAAATTTTCTTAAGCCGTCATCTGCCAGGGACACAGCGCGTCATCTGTTTGATATACTGACAAATGGCGGTCTGCAGACATTGGCCAGTTATGGGGTGGATGCCATTCAGGCCTATAAAGCGAGTCAGGAGATATATGAATCGCGTAAGGCACAAAAGCGTGGCATCAGCGTGTCTAAAGACCGGGAAACGGCCCTGTGGAAAATATTTACCGAAGAAGCCCAACGCATAAAGCTGGATACTATGCGGGCTGTCCCACCGCATCACCGGCAGTTTTTTGACGAGCTGGAAATCAGCTATCAGCGCGATGATCTTTTTATTTGTCATGCCGGCATTGAGCCGGATAAAAAACTGGACGAACAACAGGAATGCATACTGACCGGTATGGACGATCATTTGATTGGTGAAGACGGTTTAACCCCCAGCCGCCGTTTCGCGCGTGATCGTAAAATTGGAAATGCGGGCAAAACAATTGTCTATGGGCATTCAATAACATCCCCGTCAGAAGTTGAGCGATTGATTGGCAAAAAGGGGCCGGTGGCGATTCCCATTGATACCGGGGCCTGTATGGGAGGGTTTCTTACGGCAGCAGTTATTGAGAATGGAACGCTGGTCAAGGTTATCAGCCAGCGTGCCCTGGAACCAGCCTATGATCGCCATACTTTGCCCCAGATATCAGACCGGAAGCCCGCGGCGGTCGCAGCAGATTCACAAGTTTTAGCTCACACTTGAAAAACTGGGAAACGTTTCCTATATTGCCTTTGTAAGAGATTCTATCAAGAATTCCAGCCGAGGATAAAAACATGGACTTTGAACGCTTCAGTGAAAAACTCCGTTCCCTTCTGCAAAAAGCACAGACGCTCGCCATGCGGTCGAAGCATCAGTCGTTGGAGCCGGAACATTTTCTCAAGGTTATGCTGGAGGACGAAGACGGTCTGACCGGACGTCTAATTAAATCGGCGGGCGGCGATGCCGCGCGTCTGAAAAAATTGATTGAGCTGGCGCTTAGTAAACTTCCGGCGGTCGAAGGGCCGGGCGTGGGCGGATTGCGCCTGTCATCCGACCTTGCCAAAATTATGGATCAGGCGTTGCAGCTGTCTGAAAAAGCAGGCGATAAATTCCTGACGACCGAACGCGTACTGCAGGCCATGACACTGGCCAAGGCAACCGAAGTAACGGGTGCGTTAGAAGAGTCCGGTGTGACCGCGACAGCCATGAACACGGCCATTAATGATATCCGTAAGGGCCGCACGGCCGATAGCGCAGGCGCAGAAGACACATTTGATTCACTCAATAAATATGCCCGTGATATGACGGCATTGGCGCGTGACGGAAAACTTGACCCGGTGATCGGCCGTGATGAGGAAATCCGCCGCACTGTGCAGGTGTTGTCGCGCCGTACAAAGAATAATCCTGTTCTGATTGGTGAGCCGGGTGTTGGTAAGACGGCCATTATTGAGGGGCTTGCCCAACGTATTGTGAATGGTGACGTGCCGGAATCGCTGCGTGATAAACGCCTGATGTCGCTCGACCTCGGCGCATTGGTGGCGGGCGCCAAATTCCGGGGCGAGTTCGAGGAGCGCCTGAAAGCGGTTCTGGATGAAATTCGTCATGCGTCCGGTGAAATCGTTTTGTTCCTTGATGAACTGCATACTCTGGTTGGTGCGGGCAAGGCCGACGGGGCAATGGATGCATCCAATATGCTGAAGCCTGCGCTGGCGCGTGGCGAATTGCATATGGTCGGCGCAACAACGCTCGATGAATACCGCAAGCATATCGAAAAAGACGCGGCGCTCGCACGACGCTTTCAACCGGTATTCGTATCCGAACCGACTGTCGAAGACACGATTTCTATCCTGCGCGGGTTGAAAGAGAAATACGAAGCCCACCATGGGGTGCGTATCACTGATGGCGCGATTGTCGCTGCCGCCAACATGTCGAACCGTTATATCACCGACCGCTTCCTGCCGGATAAGGCGATTGATCTCGTGGATGAAGCATCCTCGCGCCTGCGCATGCAGGTCGACAGCAAGCCGGAAGAGATTGATGAGCTTGACCGCCGTATCATTCAACTAAAAATCGAACGCGAAGCGCTGAAGAAAGAATCTGATGTCGCGTCCAAAGACCGTCTGGGCAGGCTGGAAGAGGAACTGAAAGACCTCGAAGGTAAGTCCGCTGGTCTGACCGCGCAATGGCAGGCCGAGAAAGAAAAAGTCACGAAAGGCCAACGCCTGACCGAGGAACTGGACCGTGCCCGTATCGAATTGGAACAGGCCGAACGCAGCGGTGACTGGTCCAAGGCAGGCGAGCTGAAATACGGCAAGATTCCGCAATTGGAAACCGAACTCGCCGATGCCGCCAAGAATTCCGCCCGCAACATGATTAACGAAGAAGTCACCGCCGATGATATCGCGTCTGTCGTTTCACGCTGGACCGGTGTGCCGATCGATAAAATGATGGAAGGCGAAAATGCCAAGCTGCTGGCGATGGAAGACAAGC
>CAMLMM010000035.1 GCA_946481105.1 uncultured Alphaproteobacteria bacterium | reverse complement strand
GGGAGAGGTCGGCGCATTTGCGCCGGGTGAGGGTGATGTGTCACGATGTGGGAAGTGGTTATCTATCCAGTTTCAGGGCGATGGTGTTGCAGGCGGTTTCAACCGCCGGAGCGGTGCGGTCATAAGTTTCTGCCCCGACCCATACTGCTGCGCCAGCAGACCCGGCCATGACAGGGAGCGTAACCGGGGCAGCCGTCCCACCTGAAAAAATGGTGCCTCCTGCCGCCAGTGCATTGATCCCTGTAAAGGTTACGCCAGTAGAGAGGCCTGCGGCTCCCGCGCCACTTGCCTGACCGAACGCCTTGCATAATGTTTCACGGTTAAGGCCGCCGAATGCCGTGGTGCCGCTGCCAGGGATAGCCCCGTCCATCGTTTCACGCACAATGGTGGCGGCATCGGCTCCTTGGGAAAAAGCCATGGCCCCAGCGGTCACGGCCCCCATGAACATACCAGCTAGTCCGCTGCCGCGGCGCGGGGTGCCGGCAGTATGGGGGGTGCGCGCATGTGCATCAGCCAGTCCGCGTATATGATCTGCTTCGGGGAGAGAGAGTTTTTCCAGCTTACCCTTGGCGCGCAGGTCACCGATATTCGCCTGCGTAATCTTCCCGTCAAAGTCAGTGCGATGGATTTCCAGTCCCAGTGTACCACGCGGGGATGTATAGTATCCCTCTTTGCCATTGGACTTGACCCACGCTTCGTTGTTGGCTTTGGCCTGCGCATTACTGGCATCAATTTGTCTGTTGCGCGCCTGATGATCGCTCACATGTTTGGCGACTTCCTCCGGCGTGCGGAAAGTCTGGGGGTCCAGATCAACCATGCTGATGCCCATGCCGCTAACGGTCCGTCCGGAAATAGTCGGCGATGAAAAGGATGTAGTATAGGTAACGACATATTGAGGCATGTAAGGTTTTTTGCTCCTAATTCTGTTCTCCGACTCTAGCTATAAAATATGAAAAATGCGTAAAAATGACGAAAAAGTGGGATTTTTCAAAGTTTTATGTTATTACGAAAACTATATGTGTTTTTTGTGTCACAGGTGAGGCGTCATAATGTCACCTTCGTGCCGAATTCCTTGAAAATTAACTCAAAGCGGTAAATATAGTCCCGTGTCTGACGCCCGACGGGTTGCGGCACACATCACTGTGTGGCTCCATCTTTCGGGACAAGGCTACGGAATTTAAACACTAATTGGAGGATATATTCCATGAACAAACTTATGCTCAGCGCTGCCGCTGTTGCTCTGACTCTCGCAGTCTCCCCAGCTTTCGCTGCTGATGACTCGGGTGTTAAGCTGAACCTCGGCGGTTTCTTCAAAGGCTACGTCAACTATTCCAACGAAGATGACGTTCACTCTGTAGACATTCTGCGCGATACCGAAGTTCACTTCGGTGGTGAAACCACCCTCGACAACGGTCTGACCGTTGGTGCGCACATCGAAGCCGAAACCGATGCCGGTGACAGCTTTGCTGTTGATGAATCCTATGTATACTTTGCTGGCTCCTGGGGTCGCGTAAACTTCGGTCAAGAAGATGGCGCTGCTTACCTGCTGCAAGTTGCTGCTCCTTCCGCTGATGACAACATCGACGGTCTGCGCCCAGACATCAACACGATGGCTACTGTTATCTCCCCAGGCTATGCAAACGACTTCGCTGTTGGCATGGACAAAGTTACCTACCTGACCCCAGTATTCTCTGGCTTCCAGGCTGGTGTTTCTTATACTCCTGACAACAACTCCTCTTCCCGCGGTCTGGCCGGTAACGGTTCTGACACTGGTGTAGGCGCTCAGTCCAACATCTGGGAAGCTGCTGTTCGTTACGAAGGCATGGTTAGCAACGTTGGCGTGATCGCTGGCGCAGGTTACACCGGTGCTTCTCAAGAAGAAGACAGCGCAGGCGTTGAAGACTTCCAAGAATGGAACGTTGGTCTGGACCTCGACATCGGTGCTTTCGGTGTTGGTGCAGTTTACACCGAAGACAACAACGGTGCTGACGTTAACGATGAAGACACCACCTGGGTTCTCGGTGCTGATTACACCACTGGCCCATTCAAAATTGGTGCTTCCTACCTGAACAATGACAACGACAACGTTGAAGAAACGACCCGTTACACCGCTGGTGTTATCTACACCTACGGCCCAGGTCTGACCTTCCGCGGTTCTGTTGGCTACGGCGAAGAAGATACTTCTGACGACGATGCAACAACCGTTACCGTTGGTACACAAGTTAACTTCTAATCTTAGTTAGAAGTGCAAGAATTAAGGGCGGCCTCACGGTCGCCCTTTTTCATTATCTTAGTCTTTTGGTCTGCAAAGACAGTGTTTTTGAGCTTCCGCTTCTCACGCACTAAAATGTACGCTGCGATACGGTTCTCAAAACACTGCCTTTTCGACCCAAAATACTTCGATAGATTTTGTGGGCAGCCATTTCCTTTTAAGGATTTCTTGCTATCCTTTCTAACGAAGGAGATTTCCATGAAACGCGCACTTACCCAATCCACCGGGCATATCATGATGATGGAACCGACCGGGTTTCACTCCAATCCGGAAACCATGGAAACCAATACTTATCAGGCCGAAGACCCGCCGGAAACCGGTGTTATTCAGAATCAGGCACGGGCCGAGTTTCGCGCCCTGCGCGACCGGATTATCGAAGCCGGAATTGCAGTCACGACGGTGCTTGGCCACCCGTCCTCACCGGACGATATTTTTTGCAATAACTGGGTATCGACTCAGGTCCTGCGCGATCACCACGCCGTGATGGTCTATTATCCGATGCTGGCCCCCAACCGCCGTATCGAACGCCGCCCGGAGGTCATGGGCGTGCTGGAAAAACAATACCCACTGGCGCTCGATTTGTCCGCCGAAGAACAGAATGAGCGCTATCTGGAAAGCACTGGGGCGTTGTGGATGGATCGGCTGAATTTCGTGGTGTATTCCGCCCTGTCGGCGCGATCGGACGAGATTCTGGGCCGCCGCTGGGCTGAAACACTGGGTTTTGAGTATGTACCTTTCCGTACGCGCAACCACGCAGGCAAGCCGGTGTATCACAGCGATGTGATGATGTTTATCGGCACGGGTTATGTCGGTATCTGCCTGGAATGCATTATTCCCGAGGACCGCGAGATGGTCCGCCAACGTCTGGAATCAACGGGTCGCGAGATTGTGGATATCAGCATGGACCAGCTGCGGTCTATGTGCGGCAACTCGCTGGAACTGATTGGGTCTGGCGGCCAGCGTAAATTAGTAATGTCGTCCGGCGCGTACAGCGCGTACACCGACGCACAGAAAGCCGTCTTCCTGAAATATGTATCCGAAATCGTCCACGCCCCCATCCCCACCATCGAAAAATATGGCGGTGGCTCCGCCCGGTGCATGCTGCTGGAATTGTTTTAGGCAGGTAATGGGCCGTTTTTTGCCTGCCAGTCTGCCAATGCCAGCCCAATTTCCTTCAGAAGTTTCTGACCGTGAACAGTATTCGCGCGGCTAAAAGCCTTCACCAATGTGAAAGCTGTCTCATGTGAGGAGGTCAGTCTAAGTCCGGCTTTATCCCATAGCTGTAAAGTCTGTTCGTCCGGCATTGGAAAATATTTTGCATGGGGCTCACTTTGCGGATACCCGCGGAGCGTCATATTCGATTTTCTGTCCAGGGCGTCCACTATCATAGATGCAGCGGGTTCTGCCAAGTTTATGTTGGCCTGAAATAACGTAAGGTCAGGGGTAGCATGCAAAACGCTATTTTTTAACAAGCGCCCATTCACGTGATCGTTGGTTATAAGAACCAGCGTACAACCATATTCGTCATTATCGGCGTACTGACGTATAATATCCGCAAGACGCCAGGCATTTGACAGGTGTCCGCGATACTCCGGAAGCAAACCCCAATGCAGTCCGATAAAATCAGTTTTTGCCGTTATGGCTTCAATGGTATCTTTATTAAAATCATGAGGCCAGCCAATATTTACGGCTCCGATTAATGGTCCTGTTTTTTCTATAGCCGATATAAGCTCATCATCTTGCGTAGCATTTGTATCAATGAGAATGGCATCATATTTTTCTTCCAGTTGCGCTGGGCTGAAATATCGGGTGCAAACGGATGGTCTATATTCGATAGAGGGATAAACAGTATCTTTTAACAGATGGGTGTTTAGGAAGTCATAAGCGCGTAATGCGAAAGGCTTTTTTAGGGATTCCTGCTCCTGTCTAGGTAGAAAAATAACAGGTTGAAGTGATGGGGCCTGTTTCTTGAGGGTCTGAACGACTTGGCTGAGCGTTAATTGGGAAGCAATATCACGACCAGAAAACAATAAAACCTGTTTTGTGGTCATTTTTGTGCCTTCTTAAATCTTACTCAAAAATATCCATGATATTAGGCAACCCAATCCAAAGGTACTAGGGTCGTGAAGGATTCCCAAAAGTAGTGGCTGGAATATGTACAACATTCGTGTGTTGTGCTTGGGAAAGGGCAATAAGTTTTCCATTTTCAAGCGTATATACTTCCATTTCAGATTCAGGTGTATCTACCATCGTATCAACCTCGAAGCCCATGCGTTCACGGATAAGATTGGATGCCGATTCCCCTTTGGTCAGGTGCCATTTAAAATAAGTATAATTATGTTCATGGGCGTATGTCTGAGCCGCGCGCGCGCAGGACAATACAACAACATCACGATCTTCTGCAGATAAGTCATCCCGGAACATGGGTTCTTCGAGGTAAAGTCCATGTTGCTGTCTGAAAGTGGACATATGTGGCCAGCCAGGCGTTACCGCAACAGGTTTGGTCATGTCTTCTGCACGGAAAGTCACAAAGCCACGAAAATCAATATCACCTGTCTTGCGAATAATATCCGGAGTAATGCCGATTGATTTCATGATGTTGACATGACTGCCGACGATGGGAACTGTAACAAATTTTGCCTGATTCCAAGCATTTTGCAATCCGGCTTCCGGTGCGAAATCCGAGGACAACATATTTGTTACAACGATAGTGGAAACCTTGGCTGGAAAAGCGCCCATACGCGCGGCCAGACGTTGGAAGGGATGGTTACGCTTATCTGTTGACCATTGGAGAAATTGGGCGCCTTCATCAACGCAACGCTTGGCTAGTTCATGGAATACGATAGGCATAACACCATGGCCGCGGAAGGCCTCGGCAACGAACGCGTCTTCAATATAATTACCGCGTTCGCCTTTCCCATTTACCATGGGATAATAGACGGAGTAGGCAATAGGCAGTTTATCTTTTGAATAGATCAAAACACCGCGCAGAGTATTTCCGCGACGTTCCAGGTTATCGGCAAGAGAGGCCTGGGTTCCTTGGTATTCGGCATGGTGAAGAGCAGCCTGCGACCAGATAAAATGATCGAGGGTTGGAAGTAATCTGCTTCTATTCAAGGGATCACTGACAATATCATGCAAATCCAGTGTCCTGAATTGATAAGCTAAAGAGGATTGTGGCATTGGCTGTGATCTCAATGCTACGTCTCCATCGTCCAGTTGCGGTATTGCGTTCATATTTCACACTTACTCTTTTTAAGTCTTCTTATATTTTTTTGGCAGTTCCCAATTTGAAATCACATCCTTGGGTGGGCTAAGAGCCGAGTCCCAAATCATGTCAAACTGAAGACGATATGCTGCAGCCAGAACCGGATAATTCATCACGACAATTGTCGGGTCTGGTTCATAGAGAATAACAGCAAAACGGTCACCAAAAACCATAAACGGCACAGCCATGAACTGTTTCGCAGGTATCCATTTATAATCTGCATAATTCTTAGCAGGGAAATATATATCCCCTTCACGTTGAATTATTTTAAATTTCTTTTTTTCTGTTGATTCAATACGTTCAACATGGGGTAAGGCTTCATCCCCTAAAATCTCCGCAAACTTTATATCATTTACAAAAGCTTGTAGTACGCTACGTTCATCATTTTTTGCTGTCTCATAGACTAGGTATGAGAAATGCTGAAATCCCTCACGACCTCGGAGAATATCAACACTTACTGATTTTTTACGAATGCCATCATTAGGCAGAAATTCAACACCTGAGTCCTCAAAAGCCTTTTGTATGGTTGTCAAAGTCGACTCGCGGGCTTGCGTCAGGCCGTTTTCAATACTGCCGATTGACGTCGCCGATATCCCTGTGCGCTCAGATAGGTCGCCTTGTGACCAATTCAAGACCCCACGGGCTCCACGAATTTGTGCCGTTGTAATCATATCTCTGTTACCGTTTTTGCATGCGGACTTATGTTTATCCCAACTTTATATAGAGGGAAAGAACTATTTACGCAACAAAAATATGACAAATTACGTAAATTTTTCAACCGGCTTCTTTTCCTTTATGAGCAGCATCTAATCCTTCGCGGCGCAGCAAAGCTGCCGGATCGGCATCCCGGCCCCGGAATCGGCGGTAGAGGACGGCCGGGTGTTCGGACCCTCCTTTTTCCAGAACCTCAGTCCGGTAGCGGGCGGCGGTGGTTTTATCGTAAAGTCCGGCCTCAAGGAAGGCTTCAAAGGCATCCGCGTCCAATACTTCTGCCCATTTATATGAATAATATCCGGCGGAATATCCGCCCGCAAAAATATGGCTGAACGCATTGGATGCGGCCCCACCATAGCGCGGAAACAACGTGCAATCCTTCAGGACTTCATCTTCAAAGCCGACGACATCGGCAATCGCCACCGGATCCCGCATGTGCCATTCCATATCGAGAATAGAGAATCCCATCTGGCGCAGCCCGCCCCATCCGGAGAGGAAGTTTTTGGCCGCGCGCAGTTTCTGAATCAGTTCTGCCGGGATTTTTTCACCGGTCTGGTAATGCTCGGCGACCATCGCCAGTGTTTCCGGCTCATAGAGCCAGTTCTCCTGCACCTGGGACGGCAGTTCGACAAAGTCCCACAGCACATTCGTCCCGGTCTGCGACATATAGGTGCCGTTGGCCAGAAGCCCATGTGTTGCGTGGCCCAGTTCATGGAAGAGTGTCAGCACTTCATCATGCGTGAGCAGCGAGGGCTTATCCTGAGTCGGTTTGGTGAAATTGCACACGATGGCGATCACCGGGCGTTCGACCTTGCCATGGAACAGACCCTGGTCACGGTAACTGGTCATCCACGCGCCGGGTTTCTTGCCTTCGCGCGGATAGAAATCGGCATAGAGCGTGCCGACAAATTTGCCTGTGTCGACATCGGTCACATCATAGGCCGTGACATCCTTATGCCAGACAGGCAGGTCAGGCGCGGGCGTAAATTTCAAACCGAAGAGACGGGCGAAATGTTCGAATGTCCCGGTCAGGACTTTGCCAAGCGGGAAATACGGGCGCAGGTCTTCGGCAGAAAATTTATATGTTTTTTCCCGCAGTTTTTCCGCGTAATAGCCGACATCCCACGGTTTCAAATCATCAATGCCATCGGCGGCAGCGATGTGGCGCACGGCTTCCAGGTCATGCATCGCGCCGCTGCGGTATTTGTCTTTCAGCTCATGCAGGAACTTCAGCACATTTTCCGGTTTCTCGGCCATGCGGCGTTCCAGCGTGTAATGCGCGTGGGTATCGTAACCCAACAGGCGCGCGCGGTCATGGCGCAACTGCACGATTTTTTTCACGTTGACGGTATTGTCGTACTGGCCGCTGGTCGCGCGGTGGGAAAACGCCATCCACATTTTCTCCCGCAGCTGGCGGTTCGCGGCGTAGCTCATGAACGGGCCGTAGCTGGGGAAGTCCAGCGTAAACAGCCACTGACCTTTTTTGCCCTTCTGTTCGGCTTCATGCGCCGCGCCATCGCGGGCGCTTTCGGGCAATCCAGTCAGGTCATTTTCATCCGTGATCCAGAGCTCGAATTCTTCGGCCGCTTTTTTCACATTATTCGCAAAGATGGGACCGAGGGTGGACATGGCTTCGTTGATTTTGCGCAGTTCGGCTTTCTTCGCGTCATCCAGTAACGCGCCGCCGCGTACAAAATTCCGGTAAGTATCCTCCAGCAAGGTCGCCTGTTCGGTTGTGAGGTCGAATTTAGCCGCGCTTTCATATACCGCTTTGACACGGGCAAAAAGCTTTGCATTGAGAATGATATCGCTGCCGAAATTAGCCTGGACCGGGCCGATTTCTTCGGCCAGGGCCTGCAGATTATCCGTCCCGGCAGCGGAAAGCTGGTTGTAAAAAATAGCGGTCACGCTGCCCAGTGTTTCGGCGGCGGTTTCCAGGGCGACAATCGTGTTGTTGAAATCGGGCGTGGCCGGGTTCGCAATAATTTTATCGATATTCGCACGGGCTTCGGCAATCGCGGCTTCGACCGCTGGCTTATAATGCGATTCCTGAATCAGGTCGAATTGCGGGACGTGATTGCGTAGAGGGGATACAACTAACAGAGGGTTTTGAGACATAATTCATTCCTTAAAGACCCCGCCAGTGTTGGTTATTTCTGGTGTTTTTTCAACCACTCTTTCATGAGGGCGATTTCTTTTTCCTGGGCGGCAATGATATCTTCAGCCAGTTTTTTGATTTCCGGGTCGCTGCCGTTTTCCAGCTCAACTTTTGCCATATCGATAGCGCCCTGATGGTGCGGAATCATTCCAGCGACAAAATCCACATCCACATCGCCGGAGGGTTTCACCTCGTTCATGCGGGCATGCATATCCATCATCGCCTTCCCGTAAGGATTATCCAAAGTCGGGCCGGGAGAAGATATCGTCGGGGATGGCATATCATGGTTCATGGCGCCGTGATTCATGCCATTTGGCGGCGGTTCGGAATTAGCGGAATCCGCCAGAACCGGCACAATGGTCAGCACCGTAAGCATCAAGGCATAAAGCAGAAAATAGCGTGAAAACCCCATGTTATGACTCCTGTAAGCGCAAGTGGCAACGGGGTCAACTTAGACCTTTTTGTCCTGAATCCAAGTGGGGAATAAAAAATATCAGCAGGATTAACGGGCAGCGGACGCGATCTGGGTCGGGCTGTTATAGGCCGGGCGATCGTTATGCACCCACCACGCCGAACGGTTGATCGAGAAGATCGGTTTGTAATGGTAAATGCTGCTGGCAGCGGTCATGGATTTAATCTGGTTGTCCAGCACCATCGGGCCATCTTCGGTATACACGATCAATATCGCATGCGGGATACCCTTTTGCGTATCTTTGACAATGGCGATGCGCATATAACTATCCGGTACACCCAAAGCGCGAAGCGAGGTGTATTTGGCAATCGCAAAATCTTCGCAGTCGCCGCCACGGGTCAGAAATTCGACCGGCGTTTCCCAGTAATCGGATTTACCCCAATTGCGGTTATCGCCGATATATTCAATATCATTCATAATGCGGTTCACACGATTAGCCATGTCCGCGAGCGGCAAGCCGCGCAGTGGTTCCAGGCTCTGGCGCCATTTAGCGATCACGCCCGAAGCCTTGGGGTTGGTGGCGTCACGCTGGAAGCGGTCGAACATATCGCTCCATTTGGTAAAAGACGATAAATCGGTCGACGCTTTTTCGCCGGTGCCGAACAGGGCTGCGCTGTGCAATACGCCGCCTGCCATCGAATTTGCGGCAGCCAGGGTAAAACTGGCGGGGATATCACGCAGCCCACCCGCATGCGCGGAACGGGATGCGATGCCCGAGAAACCCGTGGTGAGTGCGAAGACGGTCGCCGCCATACGCAGCGCGGACTGGGTTGCCAAAGCCACGCGCAGGTCACGGGATGAAACAAACCCAAGTTCGGTCAGAATCTCACCGAGGGGATTTAAACTGGATTTTTGGACGTGCAGGGCCTGATTCAACTGTTCACGGGAAATCTTGCCACGGCGAACCAGAAGGTCTCCGATACGGTTACGCTGCAAATAGGTGCTGATAGACCCCAGAAACCCCTGATTATACTGCATTCTGATTCCTAATTCGTCGTCGTTTAGTTTTGCCCTCCCCGACCAATCGCCGGGTTGTGGTGCCGCTTGATGCGGTCTTCCACCCTCCCATTTAACACGGCAAAGGTTGACAAATTCTAAATGTCGTGCGAGAAAAATGGCGGAATTCCAACAATTTTATCTATTTCTGACCTGTAAAACATAAAGGGACACTGACGTGAGCGAATCAATTGATCTGGCAAAATACGTGTCCCGTATGGCAGACACCCGCATTCTGGTGGTTGGGGACATCGCCCTGGACCGCTTCGTGCGGGGCGATGTGAGCCGTATATCCTCGGAAAGCCCGATTCCCGTGATGGTCACCAGGCAGGAAAGCCGCATGCTGGGGCAGGCGGGAAATACGCTGGCCAACCTGGCGGGGCTGGGTGCGCAGGCAACGATATTGGCCGTTATTGGCCCTGACCGTGAAGGTGAATTGGTCAAAGGGTTGCTGCAAAGTTTAAATCTTGATGCGCAGCAGCTTATTGTGAACGCGGATACATGCACGACAATTAAAACGCGTTTCATGGCCGGGCATCAGCAGGTGTTCCGTGTCGATACCGAAACACAAGCCGGATGTCCCGCGAAAATCGAAGATGAAATCTGTGCGCGTCTTATAAAACTCATTCCGCAGCAACAGGCGGTGATTTTATCCGATTACGGGTATGGCGTTCTAAGCACCCGGGTTATCCGTACTGCGATTGAAACGGCGAACAAGGCGGGCATTCCGCTCCTCGTCGATCCGCGCGGGTCCGACCTGTCGAAATATAAAGGCGCAAATATTGCAACCCCGAACCGCAAGGAACTGGCCGAAGCCACGGGCGGCATGCCGACCGGCGATGACCAGCAGGTCGTGGCCGCCGCCGAGAAGCTGATGGAACAATCGGGCATCCAGGCGATTGTCGCTACACGGTCGCAGGATGGTATGAGCATTGTCGAAGCCAGCGGGCAGCCAGTTCATTTACGCACCGAAGCACGGGAAGTGTTCGATGTGTCCGGTGCAGGCGATACGGTTATCGCGACAATTGCTGCTGGTCTGGCGACAGGGTTGCCACTGGTGACCGCCGCAGGTCTTGCAAATATTGCCGGGGGCATTGTCGTTGGTAAGGTCGGG
The DNA here is from genome assembly GCA_946481105.1 of uncultured Alphaproteobacteria bacterium. The sequence goes on along the minus strand of CAMLMM010000035.1, from coordinate 9,043 downwards.
ACATCACCGATCCGTGCGCAGGAAATTATTGACGCGCTGGCTGACCGCGATTCCCTTGTTGCAACCACGCCCGTGGCGGCGCAGGCACGTCAGGCTGCCATTCATGACTGGGCATCCGGGCTGGAACAGATTGAACGCTGGCAGGCGCGCGGCCTGAAAATTGGGTTCACCAATGGCTGTTTTGATATATTGCATGCCGGGCATGTGAATTACCTGAACGCCGCACGGGCGCAATGCGACCGTCTGGTGCTGGGCCTCAACACCGACCAGTCGGTAAAAATTCTGAAAGGGCCGAACCGCCCGGTGAATAACCAGGAAGCGCGGGCCACCGTTATCGGCGGGCTGGGCGCAGTCGACATGGTCATGTTTTTCGGGGCGGAGAAAGCCGGGGATGATAATACGGCCAAAGCCCTTATTCAGCACATCAAGCCGGATATCTATTTCAAGGGCGGCGACTATACTGTCGAAACGCTGCCGGAAGCGCCTGTGGTACAGGCCTATGGCGGGGTTATCAAACTGGTGGATATGACCGAAGGTTTCAGCACCACCAGCACCATTTCCCGCATGAAATCGGCGTAAATACCCCCTATATCTGGCAGGCAAGTCCTGATAAACTGGCGTGTCTTTAATACCCCGTCTTTATCCCATCTGGCTGATGTGAGGATTTCATGAAATTATCTTTCCTGTCGACCCTGGCTCTGGGCGTTGCCGTTGTAACGATGGCCGCCTGCACCCAAACCATGCCGCGCGGCTATAAATATCAGGACGACACCCCTCTTTCTTCCCCGCAGCCGAGCAGCCCATGGAACGATAAGGCGGTTATTCATGATACCGAGAATATGGCCACCAGCACTGCTGCCTGGCAGGGGGCCGTGTTTGACGTTCTCGACAAGCTGAAACCGGCGCTGCCAGTTGACGGCACCCCGATTATCCTGATCGCTAAGCCGCCCTTCAGCGCCCAGGATATCGCCTTTGACCATTATCTGCGGCAGGGCCTGATGCAGAAAGGCATGAACCTGACCACGACAACCGGGTCGGCCTATGTGCTGGAATTCGATACCGCGCCGCTGAGCGAAGGCAAAGCCATGGAACGCGCCATTAAGGAAGCCGGGTATCAGCATGTTAAAGGGGCCAGCGTCAAAGGCATCTACCTGCTGGAGGCCCGGTTGAAACAGGCGACCGGCGCTATTCCGGCGGCTGAGGCGGTGATTACGGCTGTTATACCTTATGAAAATGCCGGCTACACTGATTTGACTTCAGGCCCAAAACGCAAGGGCGTGAACGACTGACCTGACTTTTGTCCTTTTCGGGGGCAGCGCTATCCGCTAGAGGAAAGGCATGAAAAATTTTATTGCCTATATGGCGGGTGCCCGTCCGCTTTTCTGGCTGTTGCCCTGCCTAATGATATTGCTGGTTGCCGGAACGGTCGCGCAGAAAAATCTGGGTATTTATGATGTCCAGCAGCAATATTTCGGCGCGGTGGTCAGCTGGATCGGTCCCATTCCATTTCCCGGCGGTTTGACCCTGATGAGCCTGTTTGCGCTCAACCTTATTCTGAAATTCATTTTGAAAAGCGACTGGAGCTGGACCCGCGCCGGGACGAATATTTCTCATTTCGGGGTCATTGTCCTGGTAATTGGCGGATTGCTGACCGCCCTTACCGCGCGTGAGGGATATCTGGTACTGGGCGAGGGGGAAACCAAAGCCGCGATTGAGGATTATCATCAGCGCGAACTGGTTATCCGCACCGATGATAAAATCCTGCTCCGCCTGCCGCACGAACATATCCGGGCGGACATGACTGTTGGGAATAATGAGATACCTTTTAAGCTGCATATCAATACTTATTGCTACAACTGCGCCATCACCCGCCGCGCCGAAAATGAACAGGATGGCTGGACGTCGCCGGGAAAATTCATGCAGCTGAACCCGACAGCCTCCGATAAGCAGGATGAAAAAAACCTGACCGGGGTCGAGTTTACTGTAAGCAGCGCAGGCGAGCAGGACGGCAAATATCTGACATTTGATAAATTCCCGAAGCCCCCGGTTATCAAGGTAGATGGCACATCCTATACCATCGCTATTGAACGGGAAGCGCGGCCCCTGCCGTTTTCCATGACCCTGAAAAAATTCATTCTGCCTGTCCACCCGGGCAGCAGCATGGCCCGCGATTATATTTCCGAACTCACCGTCAAGGAAAACGGACAGGAATGGCCGGTGCGTATCGCGATGAACGAACCGTTCCGGTACAAAGGATATACGTTCTATCAATCATCCTTTGATCAGGGCGGCGATGTGCCCGTAACCGTGTTAAGTGTGGTCAAAAACGAAGGCCGGATTTTTCCCTATCTGGCAAGCGGATTAATCGCGTTTGGCCTTATCTGGCATCTGGCGTCACGGCTGCGCCGTCGGTCTTTAATTCTCATTTTATGCAGCCTGCTGCTGACCCCTGCGGCACAGGCGGAAACATTAAACACCGCGCAGTTCGGCCAATTGCCGGTATTACAGGACGGGCGTCTGAAACCGATCGACAGTTTTGCGCGCGTTGAATTAAAGAAATTTTCCGGCAAGGAAACATGGGGGAACAAATCCGCAGCGGAATGGCTGGCCGCCACCTTATTCGACCCGTCATCGGCAACGGGCGATGCCGTGTTTTTCGTGCCTGATGTGAATACGCGCCATGCTCTGGCTTTGCCGGAAAGGGCCAAGCCTTTTTACAGCCTGGAAGAACTGGCCCCTGGCCTTCAGCGTACGGCGGCCAAGGCGCAGGAATTTATGGGCATTACGTCAGACGCACTCAGTGAAGATCAGAAAAATCTGCTGCGCGTGCATGAAAATGCGCTGGAATATACTGAAATATTGCGCAGTTTTTCCGCGGTATTGCCGTTGAATCTTGATGTGCCGCCTGCCTGGCGCAAACAGGCTAATCTGGGGGATGATACGCTGGTGACCTATTGGAATCTGCAGAAAATCACTCCAGCGCTCGAAGACGATATTAAAAAACTTATCCGTAAAAAAGGCGAAAATATTGGTCGTTATACCGAGTCCGAGCAGAAACTGGCCCTGCTAGGCCTGCAGATACGCACGTTAAGCGAAGCGGGCGTGAATAACAAATTGCTGCGCATTATTCCCGTGACGTGGAACGCACAGCCAGACTGGGTTACGCCATGGCAGTTGCTGCAGGAAGGAAAAGGATCGCCAGAGACAGGCCGTGTACTGACATTATGGCAGAGGGCGGCGCTGGCCTGGCAGGCGGGCGACAACGCCGCATGGGAGGCAACGCTTGCAGACATTGATGATTATAATGCCAACGCGCAGGCCATTGAAGCCATTTCTTCTGCCCTGCGCCTTTCCCTGGAATACTGGTACAGTACAGTATCCCCATTCGATTGGGCGCTGGGGTTGTATGTTACGGCATTTCTTCTGGCCCTGACGCAAATGGCCTATCCGTATCGCCGCCTGCCCACACTGGCAATGGCCGCAGTTGTAACAGCGCTGGCGATGCAGGCAGGTGGGCTGGGCGCGCGCATTGCTATTCTTGCCCGCCCACCTGTGGGCACTCTTTATGAATCGCTGCTGTTTGTCGGACTTGTTGCGCCGTTCGTGGCTATTCTGCTGCGCCGCCTGGGAACTTTGCGCGTACTTATGGCGGGGCTGTCCGGGGCGGCGTTGAACCTGCTCGCGCTATCGCTCGCCGGTGATGAAGACACGTTGCATGTGTTGACTGCCGTTCTGAATACCCAATTCTGGCTGGCCACGCATGTGCTGTGCATTACGATTGGCTATGGCTGGTGCGTGGTCACGGCGTTGCTGGCGCATGTGATACTGATTGGGCGGGTGATGCACCGTTTGACACCTGACCTGCAAAAAAATGGCGAACGGGCGTTGGGGTTGCTCGCGCTGTTCGCACTGCTGTTTACAGCAGTCGGGACTATTCTCGGCGGTATCTGGGCTGACCAGTCCTGGGGGCGCTTCTGGGGCTGGGATCCGAAGGAAAATGGGGCGCTGCTGATTGTGCTGTGGCTGGCCTGGACCATTCACGGAAAAATTTCCGGCCATCTGACGACGCTGGCCTGGACGATGAGCCTGTCCTTCCTTAGTTTTATTGTCGCGCTGGCATGGATCGGGGTGAACCTTCTCGGGGTCGGCCTGCATTCATACGGGTTTATGGATGGAGTGTTCTGGGGCCTTGGCGCGTTTGGTATGCTTGAGCTGGCCCTTATTGGCGGTCTTGGGTTTTATAACAGGAAATATCATGCGCGTACTTAATATCCTTATTCTGACAGTGACGATTATCGGGGGATATGGGCTGACCATCTGGTTGGATCATGGCAGCCTGACCGCGTCCGACAACCCGGCGATTGCGGCAGACAAGGCGGATGGTGAAAAACTGCCTGATTTTGCCTTTACCGATATTCATGGCAAAGCCCACAAAAGCAAAGATTTTGCCGGTGAAGTGATTATCGTCAATTTCTGGGCAACATGGTGCGCCCCGTGCGTGATTGAATTCCCCAAACTGGCTGAACTGGCGCGGCAGCATAAAAACCTGACGATTATCGCGCTGTCATCCGACACAAATGATGCGGCCATCACCAAATTTTTACAGAAACATTCCAATCTGCCGAAAAACCTGCTGATTGCCCGTGATGCGCGGCAGAAGATAACCGCTGACCTGTTCCAGACTTACCGCCTGCCGGAAAGCATTATCGTGAACCCGGATGGCAAAATGATTAAGAAAATTGCCGGGGATACGGACTGGCTGGGCACCGACATGGCGGACTTCTTAAAGGAAAATGGCCTGAAATGACCTCTTTTCATTTGTTTTTCCACAGTCCAGGGGCTAAGTTGCGGGCATGAATTACGAACAAAACCTGACCATTTCGGCTGTGGTGCCGATGCTGAACGAGGCCGAGAACGCGCCATCCCTGATTGCTGAAATTGAAGCCGCCGCCAGGTTATGCCCCATTCACGAAATCGTCATCGTTGATGACGGCAGCACCGATGGGACGGCAGACGTTATCCGTAAGCTGAAAGCCGTGAACCCATCCATACGTCTGGTGCGCCATTCGGTGCGGTCAGGGCAAAGCGCGGCGCTGCGTACCGGCGTCCGTGCTGCCAAAGGGCCGCTCGTGGTCATGATGGACGGGGACGGGCAAAATAACCCGGCGGATATTCCGCTGCTCTATCAAAAATTTATCGAGAACCCCTCCGCTCCGATGCGCCTCGTGGCCGGGCAACGCCTGAAACGTCAGGACTCGTTGCTGAAAAAATTCACGTCACGCACCGGGAATAAAATACGTTCCACGCTGCTGCGCGATGGTGTGCGCGACACGGGGTGCAGCCTGAAAATGTTCCGCCGCGACGATTACCTGGCCCTGCCCTATTTCAACCACATGCACCGTTTCCTGCCGGCCCTGTTCGCGCGCGAATACGGATCGGTGGCACTGGTGGATGTCGGGCACCGCCCGCGTGAGCGCGGCGTATCCAAGTACGGGTTCTGGGATCGGCTCTGGGCGGGCATTTTCGACCTGACAGGCGTCATGTGGCTGCAACGCCGCGCCGCCCAGAATCTGACCGTTAGCGAAGAGGCATAGGATAAATCATGGATGTGCAGGATTGTGCCAATATTGTCAAAGATCATGGTGTCTGGCTGGCAATCGGATTCCTTGGTCAGGCGCTTTTCTCCGGTCGCTTCCTGGTGCAATGGCTGGCATCCGAACGCATGAAAAAATCGGTCATTCCCAATCTGTTCTGGTGGTTCAGCATCGCCGGCGGGGTTGTACTGCTGATTTATGCCCTGCACCGTCAGGATCCGGTCTTTATCGTCGGACAGGGGATGGGGCTGTTTATTTACCTGCGCAATATCTATCTCATCTACCGTAAACCGAAAGCCACCGAAACTGATTCCGTGGCCGCATCTTCATAGGGTTCCCGATGATACACCTGACTCATCCCCATTTGCGCGCGGCAGGCCTTGCCGCGTTTCTTTGTTTTGGCCTGATGGTCGCGGGCCTGATGACGCGCCCGATATTCCCGGTTGATGAAACGCGTTATTTAACCGTCGCGTGGGAAATGCATCAATCCGGCAACTGGATTTTACCGACACTGAACGGCGAAGCCTACCACCATAAACCCCCGGTTTTATTCTGGATGATCAACATTCTCTGGGCAATTTTCGGCGTATCACAACAAGCGGCGATGATCGTGCCCTATCTGACCAGTTTTGCGGTTCTGGTACTGTCCGGTCGCCTGGCCGGGCGCATGTTCCCGCAGCATGAGGAAGCCCCGCTACTAACTGTCGCCTTGTTAGGTGGGTGCATGCCGTTCGTTATTTACGGCAACCTGATCATGTTCGATTTGCTGCTGACCGTTGCGGTGATCGCCGGGGTGACCGCCATCTGGGATTTCTATCACACGCGGCAAACCCGGCACATCGTCTGGTTCGCGCTGGCCGTGGGTGCCGGTTTGCTTATCAAGGGCCCGGCGGCCCTGCTGCATATGGCGCCCGCCTTGCTCGCCGTACGTTACTGGATGAAAGACCAGGCCCCACCCGCCAGCTTCTGGCTGCCGCGTATGCTGTTCGGCCTATGGTGGGGTATTGCGATTGCGCTGTGCTGGGCTATTCCGGCGGCATTTGAAGGCGGCAAGGAATTCACCGAAAAGATATTCTACGGCCAGACAACGGGCCGCATGGTCAACGCGTTCGATCATAGCCGCCCCGTTTACTGGTATCTCCCGTTTATTCCGATTTTCGTGATGCCGTGGATTTTTGCGCCGGGCTCCTGGCGCGGCCTGAAATCCGCCTGGGGCAAGACCAGTGAAAACCGCCGTTTCCTGGCGGTGTGGATAGGGACGGTTTTTGCGGCATTCAGTCTGATCAGCGGCAAACAGGTTCATTACCTTATCCCGCTTCTCCCCGCTATTATGCTGGTGATTGCGGGGGGGTTCCTGGCGCTTCCGCACAAGCTGCTGAAACGTGATGTGCTGCCGATTTTAATCGGGGCGAATTTGCTCGCCTTGCTGCCGATTGCAGCGCGGTTCTTTGCCGACGATCTGCGCCCCCTGATGCCGGGGTCGGTCCACCTGGAAACGGCGTTTCGCACCATGCCTGTTCTGCCCTCGGCGGCGTTGGGAATCGGTATCTTGCTTCTGGGCATAACAGTGATCCGGGTTAATAAGGCCAGCGCGCTGTCAGCGGCGGCCGTGGCAATGATGTTGCTGATGTGCAGTTTTCATTTTGCAGCCAAATCGAGCTTTTATCCCAATTATGATTTAAGCCAAATCAGTCAGGCCGTGCAGGAAAATCTGAACGATCGCCCGCTGGCTTTTGCCAATAACAATCAGGGGCAAATCGGTTTTCTGGCCCGGCTGACCCGTCCGCCGGAACAAATTACAGAAGATAAAATTCGCACATGGCTGGGAACACACCCCGATGGTCTGGTGCTGGTGTATACCCGCAAGCCGGAAGATTTTGCGGGCTATGATAAGGTGTTTGAACAGCCTTACCGCATGACCAATTATTTCATGCTGCTGCAGTCTAAAGATCGGCCAGCCGTAAGCGGCGGTAACTAAGAGCTTCCGCGATATGTGCCGACCCGATTTTATCGGGCGCGCCGTCCAGATCGGCGATGGTGCGGGCGACACGCAGCATGCGGAACCATGACCGCGCCGAAAGTTTCAGTTTGTCGGCCGCCTGTTTCATCAGCTTCTCGGCAGCCTCTTCCATCTGCACGATATCTTCGAGGATTTTGCCATCCATCTGCGCATTCACGCGCATCTTTTCCGGCGCGCCCGCTTGTTGCAGGCGGCTGAGTTGTATATCGCGCGCGCGGCTGACTCGTGCAGCCACTTGTGCCGATGTTTCCCCGGCAGGTTTGGTGCTGAGTTCATCGATCGACAATGGCGGCACATCGACCTGTAAATCGATACGGTCGAGCAGCGGGCCGGAGAGTTTTGACTGGTAATCTTCGGCACAGCGCGGCGCTTTGGTGCATTCTTCGTCACATTGCCCGAAATAGCCGCAGCGGCATGGGTTCATGGCGGCAATCAGCTGGAACCGCGCCGGAAAGGTGACATGGTAATTGACGCGGGCCACCAGTGTTTCCCCGGTTTCCAGCGGCTGGCGCAGCGATTCAAGTGTGGCCTTCGCAAATTCTGGCAGTTCATCGAGGAAGAGGACGCCATGATGCGCAAGGGAAATCTCGCCCGGTTTGGCTTTGTGCCCACCACCGACAAGGGCCGGCTGGGACGCCGAATGATGCGGGTCACGGTAAGGGCGGTTACGCAGCAAACCGCCTTCGGGCAACGTCCCGGCGAGCGAGTGAATGATGGAGGTCTCCAGCGCTTCGCGTGGCGTGAGTGGCGGCAATATACCGGGCAGGCAGGACGCGAGCATCGACTTGCCCGAGCCGGGCGGCCCGACCATCAGCAAATTATGGCCGCCTGCTGCGGTGATTTCAAGGGCGCGCTTGGCCGTCTCCTGTCCCTTCACATGGGCGAGGTCGCGGGTGATGGCCATCAGTTCATCGGGCAGCATCGCCTTGGGACGCGCCAACACCTGTGTGCCCTTGAAGTGGTTGATGAGTTGCAGCAGATGGGCCGGGGCGAGGATATCAAGTTCGCCCGCCCAGGCGGCTTCGCGCCCGGATTCAGCGGGGCATATCAGGCCGCAATTACGCACTTCGGCCTGTATCGCGGCGGGCAGAACACCCGTCACATTGCGGAGCCCCCCATCCAGCCCGAGTTCCCCGAGCGCAAAAAACCGTTCGACCGCGTCCTGAGGTATCACATCCATCGCAACCAGCAGGCCGAGCGCAATCGGCAAATCGTAATGGCTGCCTTCCTTGTTCACATCGGCAGGGGCGAGGTTGATGGTTAAGCGCTTGGCCGGCAACGCAAGCCCCATGGCATGCAAGGCACCGCGCACACGTTCCTTGCTCTCGGCAATGGCTTTATCCGGCAGGCCGACGATGGTGAACGCAGGCAGGCCGTTGGCAATCTGCACCTCGACATCAATATCGAGAACATCAATACCCTGAAAGGC
>CAMLMM010000034.1 GCA_946481105.1 uncultured Alphaproteobacteria bacterium | reverse complement strand
CCCATCCAATACAGCGCGGTAATCGATCTTGCAACCGGACAGGCGAATTTCTCGGAATACATATCCTGCTTGCCCGTGGTGGCATCTTCGATAATCAGCAGGCCATCGGCCAGTTTCAGCGCGGTTTCCACCGAGTCCGCCAATCGAGTACCCAGATCAGCGCGAATGACAAGGCGGTCAACCACGACTTCGATATCGTGTTTGAATTTTTTATCGAGCGCCGGGGCCTCAGAAATTTCGTACAACGTGCCATCGATTTTCACGCGCTGAAAACCCTTGGCCTGGAGTTCTTTCAGTTCCTTGCGGTATTCGCCTTTGCGGCCACGGACGATTGGCGCGAGGACATAGAGCTTCGTTCCCTCACCCATCGCCAATATGCGGTCCACCATCTGACTGACTGTCTGGCTTTCGATCGGCAAGCCGGTCGCCGGGGAATACGGGACGCCTACACGCGCCCATAGCAGGCGCATGTAATCATAAATCTCGGTCACCGTACCCACGGTCGAACGCGGGTTGCGACTGGTGGTTTTCTGTTCGATGGAAATGGCGGGGGACAGGCCTTCGATGGAATCCACATCCGGTTTTTGCATCATCTCAAGAAACTGGCGCGCATAAGCGGACAGGCTTTCGACATAGCGGCGCTGACCTTCCGCATAAATCGTATCAAACGCCAGCGAAGATTTCCCGGACCCAGATAATCCCGTCACGACTATCAGTTTGTCGCGTGGCAGATCCACATTGATGTTTTTAAGATTATGCTCGCGCGCCCCGCGCACGGAAATATGGGTTAGTGCCATGACTACGCTCGTCCTCTGGATGAATAACAGAAGATATATAGGAAAAAGATTTACGGAGGGAAGGAAAATCCCCCTCAACGAGGGGGATTCCCGGGAAAATTATGCAGATTTCTTGGATTTTGGTGCCGGTGTATCATCATCGGCAACATCGAGTGCCGCATCGCTGGCCTCATCAGCCTCTGGCCCGGTTAGCATGGCATCCGCCACCACACCAGCCTTCTTGCGGATTTCGTTTTCCAGCTTCGCCGCAATCTCCGGGTTATCGCGCATGAATTGTTTCGCATTCTCGCGCCCCTGACCAACACGCTGTCCGTCATAAGCAAACCAGGCCCCCGATTTTTCCACGAGGTTGGCAGCAACACCCAGGTCGATAAGTTCACCGGTTTTAGAGATGCCTTCGCCATACATGATATCGAATTTCACTTCGCGGAATGGGGGCGCCATTTTATTTTTCACGACCTTCACGCGTGTTTCATTGCCAGTGACGGTTTCCTTGTCTTTAATCGCACCAATACGGCGGATATCCAGACGGACCGACGCATAGAATTTCAGCGCGTTACCACCAGTCGTCGTTTCCGGTGAACCAAACATCACGCCGATTTTCATGCGGATCTGGTTGATGAAAATCACCACGGTGCGGGAACGCGAAATCGAGCCGGTCAGCTTGCGCAACGCCTGCGACATCAGACGCGCCTGCAACCCCACATGGCTGTCGCCCATCTCGCCTTCAAGTTCGGCGCGGGGCACGAGGGCCGCCACCGAGTCAACCACTAGCACATCCAACGCGCCGGAACGCACCAGCGTATCGGCAATTTCAAGCGCCTGTTCACCCGTGTCCGGCTGGGAAATCAGCAAATTGTCGACATCGCAGCCGAGTTTCTTGGCATAGCCCGGATCAAGCGCGTGTTCGGCGTCCACAATCGCGCAGGTGCCCCCGGCTTTTTGCGCTTCGGCGATGACCTGCAGCGCCAGGGTTGTTTTACCCGATGATTCAGGCCCGAAAACTTCGATAATGCGGCCACGCGGCAGACCGCCAATCCCAAGCGCAATATCCAGCCCCAGCGAGCCGGTGGAAATCGCCTCAACTTCCATTTTGGCGCTTTCGTCGCCGGAAAGCTTCATAATCGACCCTTTGCCGAAAGCACGTTCGATTTGTGAGAGGGCCGCTTCGAGCGCCTTGCTCTTTTCTGCTGATGAACGATCCATGTTTTCCGCTCCTTTGAATGGGGTCACTGACATTGTAAATCCTTTCTGCATGATTCGGCGATAACTGCCTAGATGCGTATATTTGTACTCCATTTGTTCTCTTCGTCAAGACGAAAAAAGAACAAACGAGAACAAATTCAATTTTATGCACTTCCATTTGCCCTGCGGGGCCATTCCCGTTAGAATAAACGAATATAGTCAGAATCACCTGCAACACCTTCTAACTCTCGGTTTTTATGGCCCCACCCCCTGCATTAGCCGGAATGACCGGAAAATCCGCCTTAGGACTCCTGATGCGCGGGGATTTTGCCCTGGCCGCCGGTATCATCATCATCCTGATGTTTATGCTGGTACCCATGCCGCCAGTGATGGTGGATGCCGGGCTGTCTATCTCGATTACCCTGTCGGTCATGATTCTGATGATTACCCTGTTCATCAAGAAACCACTGGAATTTTCGACCTTTCCGACCATCCTGCTGATTACCACCGCGCTGCGCCTCGGCCTGAACATCGCTTCGACCCGTCTTATCCTGGCCAATGGTGAACAGGGCCATGACGCCGCCGGTGAAATTATTCAGGCCTTCGGGGTATTTATGATCCAGGGGAATTATGTGGTGGGCGGTATTGTCTTTGCCATTCTGGTCATCGTCAACTTCATCGTTATCACCAAAGGTTCCGGGCGTATCGCCGAAGTCGCCGCGCGTTTCAGCCTGGACGCCATGCCCGGCAAACAGATGGCCATCGACTCTGATATGTCCGCTGGATTAATCACCGAAGATGAAGCCAAAATAAAGCGGGCGGAACTTCAACAGGAAAGCACCTTCTTCGGGGCCATGGACGGTGCGGCAAAATTCGTGCGTGGCGATGCGATCGCCGGACTGCTCATCACCTTTATCAACCTGCTGGGCGGCATTATTATCGGCACGGCGGCGAAAGATATGAGCCTTGCCGAAGCCGCCGACATCTATACCATCCTGAGTATCGGGGATGGCCTGGTGTCACAAATTCCGGCGCTGATTGTTTCCGTGGCGGCCGGTCTGCTGGTATCCAAGGCCGGCGTGGAAGGCTCTGCCGACGAAGCCCTGATTGATCAGTTCGGACGTTACCCGCGCGCCACCGCCATGACCTCCGGTCTGATGCTGGTGGTTGGACTGATGCCGGGCATGCCGTTTTTCCCATTCTTCGCCCTTGCCGCCATCACGGGCGGAATATCCTATGCCGCCTTCAAGCGCCAGCACATCGAAGCAGAACAAAGGGCCATGGAAGTCACCAATGCCGCGGCGGCCGCCAAGCCTGCCGAAGAACCCATCGCCAAATCACTGGCTATGGATATCATTCGTCTTGAACTTGGCTACGCCCTGCTGCCGCTTGTCCAAGGCAGCGAAACCAGTGTGAAACTGCCGGAGCAGATTAAGGGCCTGCGTCGTCAGCTGGCCGAGGAAATGGGATATATCCTCCCTTCCGTCCGCATTCAGGATAATCTGCAATTACCCGCCGGGACTTATTGCGTCCGCATCAAGGAAATAGAGGCAGGGCGCGGTGAAGTGCGCCCCGGCATGCTGTTATGCATGGACCCGACTGGTGAGCCGATTGCCCTGCCGGGTGAAAACACCATCGAACCGACCTTTGGCCTGCCTGCCATGTGGGTTGACCAGCGTTACCGCGAAGAGGCTCATTTCAAGGGATACACCGTCGTCGACGCCACCACGGTAGTGACCACGCACCTGACCGAAATCATCAAAGACAATATGGCCGACCTGCTGTCCTATTCCGAGACGCAGCGCCTGCTGGACGAACTGCCGAAGGACTATCAGAAGCTCGTCGGCGATGTTATCCCGTCGCAGATTTCTGTGGGGGGCCTGCAACGTATCCTGCAAAATCTGGTGAATGAACGCGTCTCTATCCGCGACCTGCCGACCATTCTCGAAGGCGTGGCCGAAGCCACCACCTATACCAAGAACGTCATGATGATTACCGAACATGTCCGGTCGCGCCTGTCACGCCAGATATGCGAAGTGAACACAAATTCACATGGCCATGTGCCGCTGGTGACCCTCTCGCCGAAATGGGAGCAGGCTTTTGCCGAATCCCTGATTGGCGAACGTGAGGAGCGGCAACTGGCCATGGCCCCCTCATCCCTGCAGGAATTCATTGTCGCAGTCCGCCAGACCTTTGATAAATTCGCCCAGACGGGGGAAAGCCCCGTCCTGCTGACCTCCCCGATGATACGCCCCTATGTCCGGTCGGTGATTGAGCGGTTCCGCCCCTCCACCACCGTGATGTCGCAGAACGAAATCCACCCGAAGGCCAAAATCAAGACTGTAGGCCAGGTGTAATATCGCCCTAAGAATTTACTCTTCGCTTGACATTTTGCAGAATATATTCCTACAATGGTGGAAGCAATCGGCATTTAGCCGATTTTTCCCCGTCAAGATTTCATCAAAATATGGAAATAAAAATACCACAGGATGATTTTCGTCCGCGCAAACAAACTAATTATAAACTGCCGGAAACCAACGTTTTGAGCCTCTTCAGCCGGAACCATCCAACCTGCTGAAAAGTTTGACTTTTAGGATATGAGTAAGGTACCATGAGGTATAAATAAAAAAGGGTGTTTGATGACTGTAAAAGATAAAGCAAAAGATACCAAGATTCCCCTTCCGGCAGTTGATCGCCTGACCGCGCCTGTCATTAAAACGAATGTCACACCAAAACCTGCCCTTAAAGAAGCCATTGCAAAGAATGCCCAGGATGTCACCGCACCTCCGGCTGTCGGCCCAGATTCAGATTTCGCTTTCCAGCAATTCATGCGTTTGATGATATTTTCTGAATCATCAAAAGCCGCCTTTGGTAACGAAGAAGAGAATAAGTATCATACAGATATCGATCTGAACGTTGATAATGTAGGTCCAGGATTTGATCCAAAGAATCCTATCGATCAGGTATTTTCTGCCTTCCGCCGTGATAATTCCGGCGATCGTGAAACAACCGCCCATTTTGAGCGTTATGTGTTGCAGAACCCGCAATACTATCCGCGCTACAGTGTTACGCCTGATAAGCCAGGCCAAAGCTTCGTACCACCCGCTTTTAAAATTGATCCAACCGAAGCCCGTAAAAATCTGGCTAAAGACCTGGTTACAGTATCGAATATGTATGCTGCCGAAGCAGGTATGAAACCTGCGGACTTTGCGAAAGTTCTGGGCGGCGTGGCCGTCATCGAAAGCCGCTTTGGCGTTCTGCGTGAAGTTAAGGGTACAAAATATGAATCCTCCGCCAGCGGCGCATTCCACTATTTGAACGGCACAATGGCCGGACATCTGCGTAATAATGCTGGCGATAAACGTATCACTGACCGCCTGACCTCACTGGGCATCGATATCAATGATGGCATTTCAAAGCGTGAAGTCTGGCTGGCAAAGGACGATAATATCGTTGCGGGCAGCACGCTGGCGAAAGACGTTATCCGTATCGTGCAGGCTAACCCGGCCCTGCGTAGTGACCCGGAAGCACTTATCAAACGCGTATATCAGGAACATAATATGGGTGCCGCCGGTGCACGCGCGCTGGCCCAGGGCGGAATCACCGCCGTTGAAAAAGTTGATCACCGCATCGATGACAACAACCCGATGTTCTTCCGTGGGGCATCGAGCGCCAAAGAAGTCGATAACCGTTATGCTGCCTTTACCGGCAAGGCGTTTAATGCCGCCGCCCCGCTGATTGATGAAGCCATGGGCCTGACCGGTCCGACGATGGCCGCCGCAAAACAAAGCAAGGTTGCCGAAGCAGTAAAAAATCTGCCAACGCCGCAGCCGTCGTAAGGATTTGTGGAATTCAAAAAATTCAGCCCCGTTTTGGGGCTGTTTTTATTTATAAGAGGGAATAAAAGCCGGACCAGAAATAGTCTGACCGCACCTTAAAGTATGATTGGCAAAAAGATGACGTATATAGGCCCCGTCATCCCCACACACCATCCGCAACGCTGTTTGAACCGCCTGCAAATTATCGGCCGCATCGTTATAGGCATCGCATATATCCAGTTTGCGTTCCAACATATCGGATAATTTAAGAATGGTTTTTGCCAGATGATTTATCTCTGTTTTAAATGCATCATGGCTATCTTCCAAGGGTTGTCCTTTATTAAGGGCATCATTAATCAGGCGTGTAACTTCCTGACGGCGCTGCTGATATCCTTCAAAACCATTCAAATTATTCAATACACGGTCAATAAAATTTCCGATATCCTCGATATCCTTGGGTATACAAAAGATATTGCTATAGGCGCGATTCAGATCAAAATCCTGCTGGGCAATTTTGCCTTGAATTTGATTGCGGCTGGCAGATAACTCGGCCTTTCGCTGAAGCGCATTTACTTCAATAGGTTCCAGCATCAGCTCGGCAATATTTAAAGCTGCATCAGGTGATCTTCCTTCATAGACAATAGCTGAGGACACCGCTTTGTATAAACCTTGCGCTACTGCCTGCCGAAAGGGCAAGGATATACTGGCAGATGAACCCATAAATTTTTTGTAACGATCCGCTTCGCATTCAATGGCTTTCATTGCCAGTTCACGCACGGCCAGCCCCTCACTTCTATCGTTGGCCAGCATAACATTAGCCTGATAAATCGGCAGAGGTAAGGCCAGTTCAGGATCAGGCAGCAATGGCACTAAATGAGCGGGATGGACATGTATTCTATGGCAAAATTTGATAACCCGCTCAGCATTCACCGCCGCAAACAACGAATCCATATCCAGCATGCGTATTCGCATTGTATCTGCCGGGCTGTTAAAAATAGCGCCCAGATCAGATGGAGACAAACATTCTGCCTCCGCCCATATTGGCAATACACTCTGCCCGTTTATAATGCGCATAGCTAAATGATCCGGCTCAATAAATGCCTCATCATCTGCAATACCACCGGTTATAGAACGGGAATAACGCCCCTGTAACTCTTTATTATTCATAACTAACTTGTTACTGACTCACGTAAAAAAAAGCAAGCCATTTGCGTGGCTTGCTTTGAAACGAAATAATATTGCCAAAAAGCCAAAGGCTAAGCGGCCATCTTGTCAACGACTTCGACCAGGCCTTTAACGGCGTTGACCGAATGATCAAACATTTTCTGCTCGTCAGAGTTGAGTTCAATCTCGACGATTTTCTCAACGCCGTTTTTACCGATGACCACTGGCACACCGATATACAGGCCCTTCACGCCATACTGACCCGACAGTTTCGCGGCGCATGGCAGAACGCGTTTCTTGTCGCGCAGATAGCTTTCCGCCATCGCAATCGCGCTGGCCGCCGGGGCATAGAAGGCCGAACCTGTTTTCAGCAGGTTGACGATCTCGGCACCGCCATTGCGGGTACGGTCAACAATTGCATCAATCTTGGCCTGGGTGGACCAGCCCATTTTAATGCAGTCTGGCAGAGGAATACCGGCGATGGTTGAGTAACGTACCAGCGGCACCATCGTGTCGCCATGCCCCCCCAAAACAAAGGCAGATACATCTTCAACCGATACGCCGAATTCCTCGGCCAGGAAACAACGGAAACGCGCGCTGTCCAGAACGCCCGCCATACCAACGACTTTGTTGTCGGCAAAGCCGGTGGCGCGCTGCATGATTTCGACCATAACATCCAGTGGGTTCGTAATAACGATAACAAATGCGTTCGGCGCATGTTGTTTAATCTGTTGGCCAACGCCTTCGACGATACCTTTGTTGATACCGATCAGGTCGTCGCGGCTCATACCTGGTTTACGCGGCACGCCAGCAGTCACAATAACGACATCGGAACCGGCAATAGCGCTGTAATCATTGCTCCCGGTATACTTGGCATCAAACCCTTCAACCGGGGCAGTTTGGGCAATATCAAGTCCCTTCCCTTGCGGCACGCCTTCGGCGATATCCACGATGGCGATGTCGCCCAATTCTTTCAGACCCGCGAGTAACGCCAGCGTTCCGCCAATCTGACCTGCGCCAACCAAACCAATTTTCTGTCTTGCCATGATAAACCTCGTGAATGTGAATGCCGGAAATGAATGCCCGGAAGTGATTTAAGACCTGGATGTTGTAGCATATTCCAGCCCCCATGACCAGAAGCTAAAAAACCATGGATAATGGCCCCGTTATGATTGTAATTTATGGATGAACCCCGTCTCCGACCAGCCGCAGATGACGTATCGTAGGCAGCAAATCTTCCCCGGTAACTTCGGGATAATCCTGAGCAGACTCCTCACAAAATATAAGACGCGGGGCATTTACCCCATCATATTCGGGACGCGTATGTATTTTCAGAAATTCAAAAAATTCACCCATCAGCGGGGGGCATTCTTTATAAGCAGCCACCCACCCATGCAGCCCCTCAACAGCGTGAAAGCGTTCTTCAGGTGCCTGCCCCTTGATTGCAATCAAGAAGAACTGTCCCGCATTGGTAAAAAGACTTGGCCAGTTGCCCCGGTCAGGTGCCATGGCTGTGATTTGCATGACCATTATCATCGCTTGGGACAGGCTATTATAGTCCAGCGTACCTTTGCGCAAACCATCCTCATTAAGCAAGCGCGAAACCGCATAAGTCGTCAGGCTGCAGGCCCGCCACAGCATATGACCGTAATCGACGTGGCGTTGCCGAGCGGTATTCAGGCAGCGCACCCCCAGATTCAGTGCAAGCAGAGGATCAGCTTTAGCAAGTTCTTCTGTTTTACGATGCCAAAAGACATATTCCGCAGCAGACGTAGGCGCAAATGCATCATCCCCATAAACGAGTTCGTCATCGCGCGTTACGGAGCGCAGGAAAAATTTATGCAGGTTGGTACTAGCCGAATGAAAGCGTCTGTCCCGGATGCGGTTTTCTATCAACGACGCAATTGGCACCATGTCTGACGACAGGCCCAGTTGCGCGACGTGGAACGCCGCCAAGGAGACCACCTGGGGCTGTGATGCTAAAGCGTGGGCGCCGTGCCAGCGTTGCAGGTCTTTTTCCTGTTCGGGTGTTGGCAGAATATTGATGCCATTACTGACATAAGCCCCCTGCCGTAATCCATAGAGATATTCTTTTAGAATATCCATGTCAGGAGATTCATCAGCCCATTCGTAAAGCTTGGCGACAACTTCAAAGCGTTCTGCCGGTGAAAAATGTGATGTAAATAATATATTTTCCCATACGGATGTGGCCTCGGTGAAAGTATTGTAGAACTCGGGCGATTCAATTTCTGCGGATGTGATCTTAATAACCCGCTCAACATAACCCAAGGCATCGGGTGCCAATTTCGGGTTTTGCCTGACTGCATGATATGCAAACATATTAAGCGCAACGCAAACCGCATTAATCACGTTTGCATCACAAACGGAATTGCCTGAAAGCTCATTTATGGCATCCATTCCCGCTTGTGCGCAGGCGAACACGGTAAGCGTATCGTTTCCAGAAATTTTTTTAAGTTCATACGACCAGAAAAACAGATCCCGTGCGGTTGCTTCAAATAACGATTCATCCGAGCCGTTACGCGTTAACAAATGCCCGATATATTTACGCATGCCAGCCACCATTTCGGCTGGCTGACCTGCGCATATAGCTTGTTCCACATATTGCGCATAAGGTAGCGTTGTATCTGACACGCGATATTTGACATTGAACGCGTTGGTCAATGGAATAATATTGGATGGGGACGCAGTTAAGTCGGACAAAATTCCTCACCTGTGATTTTTTCTTTTGTCCTAACAAATCACAGGAAATTATGCAAAGAAAACTTAGGCTATCCGCTTAATAAACCCCAGATATTCAAGCTGCCAGTTCAGATCTTCCACCGGAAGCGAATAATCTGTCCCGCCTTTAGGGTAGATGAGTTCTTTATGCGGAATCTTGGCGATTTCCTGCTGAATACGCAGCGCCGTGCGTGGCGATAAATTGGCTTTCCAGCATATCGCCACAATTGGCTTGGCGGCGCTTAACGCCATTATATCGTCAATACGGCTGCGCTGACATTTAAGCAGAGCGGCAAGCGCGAACAGAACAAAGTCCTTATCACGCATGGACAGAGCATCACCAATTGCCTCGTCATTCAATTGGCCTAAAGCTAGTAAATTCTTTACCGACTCCTCCGGGGATTGGCCCTGTTCCCGCTTATCGGCAAAGTCGATACGGCGTTGAACGATGGAAGCAATATCTTCCATGATTTCGGCGTCAAAATCTGTCCGTTCCAGCAAAATATGACGCACCGACTGATCGACAAACCCTGCCAGTTCTTTCGCCATATCGGCAGGCAGATTTTTGCGCATGGCGATAGGTTTTTGCCACTCTGGATAATCACGCGCCTTTTCAACGATATCCTTTAACGTGCCCAGTGAAATGCTGGCCCCCGTATTATTCATCAGGATGGTCCCCGCCGGAACGTCATCCGTATCAATGACTGCCTGGGATACAGGTTCATTCACTTGCGGGCGTGATGCGATGGCCTGCACGGCCCAGCTGGCCGGATGCGTCTTGAGGATATCAAGCAAGTCCTCATCCGATAACGCCACGCAAAACCGCAATATCGGCTCGGACACTTCACGTTCGATATCACGGGCCAACTGCCCCGCCACGGCAGGCGGGGTATCAGTCATATCCTTGAGTGTCGAGGCCAAGGCGACACGGACTTTCAGCACCTCGTCCAATGCCAAAATCCCCAGGGCTTCGGATGCAAATTTGTATAATTGGCTCTGCTTGTCCTGTGACAAATCTGGCAATAAGGTCATCAACCGGCGCGCCAACGCCAGACGAACGTCTTCACTTTTATCTTTGGATAAAAGCTCGCTCGCCTGGATAGGAGTTGTCTTGTTTTGCGCAACAGCCAGACGCACATTGGCATCAACATCGCTTTGCGCCATATAGAAAAGAATTTCTTTGCTGGCCTTGGGGTCTTTAGCCAGTTTGATACGGTCGGCTGTTCTATCCGATTGCGCGATCTCCTTTTCGGCCTCACGACGGGCGGCCGGGTCACTGGATTTACCGATATTCTTCAGCCACGAAAACATGGGGGGAATAATATCACTTAGACAGTCCGATTTAAATAGCCTTCCGTCTGCATTTCAATCAATCGCGACAATGTCCGCTGGAATTCAAACGCATGATCATGTCCGGTATATAATTTCTGCGGCAATTCTTCCGCCGTAATAACCAGATTACGATGGCTGTCATACAGCACATCAACCAGTGTCATAAGTCGTTTGGCCTCATTACGGCGGTCGTAACCCAGGCGTGGGATATTTTCAAGAAAGATGGTATGATAACGTTTGGCAATCGCCAGATAATCTTCGGCGCCCAAGGGACGCTCACATAATTGCGCAAAACTGAACCGGGCCACTCCCTGCGCAGCTACTGGCACTTGAATCGTACGGCCTTTTACTTCAATGAGGTCAGGATATGAATCGGCCCCTTTGATAAGAGATTCAAAAAGATCGTCGGCACGCTTTGTCGATTCAGGCCCCAGTGGGGCAAAATATACTGACATTTCCTTGAGTTTTCGGGCACGGTAATCAACCGGGCTGTCGATGGTAATAACTTCCATACGTTCCTTGACCAGTCTGATAAACGGCAGAAACCGTTCACGCTGCAACCCGCCCAGATATAAGTCTTCCGGCGGCCAGTTGCTGGTCATCACGACCGTAATACCCTGATCGAGTATGGCCGTAAAAAGTCGTGATAAAATCATTGCGTCCACAACGTCGACAACATGAAATTCATCAAAGCACAGAACACGTGACCTGTTGGAAATTACCGTTGCCAATGCTGGCAGCGCCGCATCCATATCCTCCAGTACGCCATCGCTCATACGGTGGGAATGGATATAATCATGCACCTCAATCATGAACTGATGAAAATGCACCCGGCGTTTTTTGATGGCCAATGGAATGGAGTCATAAAATATATCCATCATCATCGACTTGCCACGCCCTACCGGGCCATGCAGATAAATTCCACGCGGCATCATCTGACGCGGCATCAGGAAACGAACCTTCTGCTTCCATCCCTTGCGGTTTTCCTCAAAATGCAGCACATCATGATAGAGGCGTGTTAATGATTGCGCCGCCGCTTCCTGCATCGGATCGGGGTCAAGCTGCCGGGCGGACAACTGGGCATGATAGCGGTCAAGCGGCGTGGACGACATTGGATGATTTCTTCATATAACGGACGATCAGAATGGATATTTCATAAAGCCCCCAGAGCGGCAGGGCCAAGGATATTTGACTGATTACGTCCGGCGGTGTCAAGACAGCCGCCACAACAAATATGCCAACGACCGCATAGCGGCGTTTGCTGGATAACATTTGTGCATCCACAACACCTGCCCTTGCAAGGAAAGCCATGATGACAGGCAACTGAAAGCAAATACCAAACGCGAAAATCAGGGTCATCACCAGACTGAGATATTCGCTCACCTTGGCTTCGAGCATAACAGGCAGCACCGTTTTATCCGCGCCGCTTTCAAAGCTCAGGAAAAATGCCCAGGCCAGCGGCAGTACAAGGTAATAAACCAGTGCCCCACCCATAATAAACAGGATTGGCGATGCAATTAGGAAAGGAAGAACAGATTTACGTTCGGATGGAAAAAGCCCCGGTGCCACGAAAAGCCATATCTGTGACATCAGAAATGGGAATGTCAAAAAACATCCGGCAAACAGGGATACCTTCAAATAAGTAAAAAAGGCTTCGGTCAAATCGGTATAAATAAGACGCTGGCTGTCATCCGGCCCCATAGCTTCGGCCAGTGGCTTTACCAGAAACCCATATATATCCTGCACAAACTGGTAGCAGATGAATGTTCCTATACCCATCGCCAGAAATGAAAATAGTAACCGGTTACGCAGTTCCGCCAGATGACTTAACAAAGGTTGCTTGGACGTTTCATCCATTATGGACTCCGTCATTGCGTGGCTCCTGCGCCAAACGGCGCTCGGCATCCTGCTCGTCCTCTTCCATACCCGCATGAAGCGCCATATCCCCGACAGAATTTTTCATGTTACGAATTTGATTCAGGTCGTTCTGCTCCATAAAATCGTCGAACTGCTTGGACAAGGCAAAACGCATATACTGCATACGACGAAATACGCGGCCCAGACCGTACAGGACACCGGGCAGTTGGTTCGGGCCGATGGCAATCACGGTCACAATAACGATCAGAAGAAGTTCCGACCAGCCAATGTCAAACATGGCGTCCTCCGGAAGGGTTATTCTTTTTTATCTTCAATCGACTTTTGTGGGTCTTCTTCTTTCATGCCGCGTTTAAATGCTTTGATTCCTTCCGCCAGATCACCCATCAGGCGTGGCAGCTTACCAGCACCAAAGAAGAGAAACACGACCAGAGCGACAATCAGCCAATGGGTAATAGACATTATGCACTCTCTCTTTCTTCTTCATCATAATCTTCGTCCGATTCCTCGCCGCTTTCGGCGGTTTCATCGGCGCTATCGTCGACTTCTTCGTTTTCGACTTCGGCAACTTCATCGTCATCAGTTTCCTGATCGAATTCACCGGTTGGTTCATCGGTGTCATCGTCGACTGACTCTTCACCGACTTTCCCTTCGCCACTGGCAAAGAGATCGGCAGCACCCGGAATGGTTTCAATCGCCGGGCGGTTATCCAGCAGACCGGAAGCCTTGAGCTCTTGAAGACCCGGCAGATCGTTAAGTTGCGAGATTCCGAATTCATCCAGGAATACGTTCGTGGTAATCCAGGTAACTGGTCGGCCTGGCGTTTCGCGGCGGCGGCCCGGCTTAATCCAGCCAGCTTCGAGCAGTACATCCAGCGTACCCTTGTTCGTCGCCACGCCACGGATATTCTCGATTTCCGCACGTGTAATCGGCTGGTGATAGGAAATAACAGCCAGCGTTTCGAGTGCGGCGCGTGAAAGTTTTTTCTCTTCCTTTTTCGCCAGAGTCAGATAAGGACCGACATCTGCGGCGGTACGGAATGCCCATGCATCTTCCAGGCGAACCAAGTTCACGCCACGCTGTTTATATTCATCCTGCAATTGCAGAAGAATGCCACCGACATCGGCAGTATCCGGCAAGCGGTTCTGCATGGATTTCAGCGATACCGGTTCCGGTGAAGCGAACAGCAACGCCTCAATCAGGCGCTTCTGCTCATCGGGATTATCCAGCGCCACCATGGGCAAATCATCTTCCGCAGCAACCTCAGCTTCCGGTGCTTCCATCTCGGATTCGTCGCCGAGTATTTCTTCTTCGTTTGGATTATTGTCCATGTTTGCAGCTTTCATATTCTGTACTTTATCCCACATAGTTTAAGTCCCCTGTTCCATCGGTTCACGCTCAACCGCCCGCAGATAGATCGGGCGGAACGTGTCATCCTGCCGTAATTCGACTTTACCCTGCTTCGCCAGTTCCAGCGCCGATGTCAATAATGACGCAATGGATGATCTGGCAAATAGCGGGTCGGTAATGCGTTCCGGCACAAAACTCGCTAATGTTGTCCATACAGACGACGTCCCTGCCCGTGGCAGGCGGCCCAGCATTTTGACCATACGTTCCATCGCATCTTCCATCGACATAACCGGGAAGGTCAGCGGTTTATAATGGCTGCTAGTCTTGCGCTGCGTGATGTCGCCATAGGCTTTGAGCATCTGATATAGGTCAACGGCGTATTTATCAGGTTCGGGTGCCTGAAACTTTTCACGCTCGCCACGACCATACACTGTCAGCTGACGGCGCATATTGCCACGCAGTTTCTGGGCCAGCCCCTGCATCGCCTCAAGACGGCGCAACTGGAAGGCCAGAGCCTCGGCCATCATTTCCGCCGAAGGTTCGTCTTCTTCATTTTCCTGTTTCGGCAGAAGCAGACGTGACTTGAGATAAGCCAGCCAGGCCGCCATGACAAGATATTCGGCGGCAATATCCAGCGACAATGCTTGCGCCTGGTCGATAAACGCCAGATATTGCCGTGCCAGTTGCAGAATGGAAATCTGGGTCAGGTCAACCTTCTGGTCACGTGCCAGTGCCAGAAGAACATCAATTGGCCCTTCAAATGAATCCAGTTTGAGCAGCAGCGCATCAGTCGGCGTTGGTTCCGTTTCAGCCACCACGACCGGAGCCGGGTCTTCAATAAATTGTTGTTGTGCGTTTTCTGTCATCATCACACCATTCCTGACGCTGAACTTAATTTTCAACGTTAAAGAATGCTCTGTTAATTTATTTTCCTTAACTTACGCGGCATCCAGCTGAAATTTCAAGGATTTTTCCCATCTTGTCCACGATTTTGCTGATAAAGGCGGCAGATTAGCGGCTAAGGCTTCCATGACACCCAGTTTTGCCCAGCAATACAAAGCAATATCACAGCCCGCTTGCAAGGAAAGATTGGCCCGTTCAGGGATCGAGCCGTATTTATCCAGAGCTTTCATGTCTAGATCGTCTGAAAGCAGCAGCCCTTCAAACCCGATCTCACCCCGGATTACATCATTTATGACAATTTTTGATAATGTAGCTGGCAGTTCTTTATCAATCGCCGTATAAATTACGTGCGCAACCATACCCCACAACGCCTGGCCAAAATCCGTTTTTGTCAATTTACGAAACGGGTAAAAGTCTGTCGCACGTAATTCATCCAGTGTGGCGTCAACCACAGGCAATTCCAGATGACTGTCCACACTGGCCCTGCCATGTCCAGGCAGATGTTTCATGATAGGCTGAATTCCCTCAGTCAGAAAGGCCCGGCAGGTCGCTGATGCTCCCTGAAATACAATTGCAGGATCATCACTGTAAGCACGATTACCAATTACCTGATGTGTAATGGGGGTCAGCACATCACCCACCGGGGCGCAATCGGTATTAATCCCCATGTCGCGCAACATACGCGCCATGTTTCGCATATCCTGCTGAAGGTCTGATGTGTTGTCACCACGAATAGCATCGCCATAGGTTTGTGCCGCTGGAAATTCCGGCCAACCTGGTGCCTTGAGACGCGCGACGCGCCCGCCCTCCTGATCAATCATAATGGGGCAATCCCAGCCAACGGCCGTGCGCAGTTCATCGGTCAGCTTACGCAATTGATCAGGTGATCTACAATTACGCCCGAACAGAATGAATCCGAAAGGCTGGGACGCCGAGAACAGAGATTTCTCTGCATGCGTCAGAGTTTCCCCTTCAATGGAAAAAACGGCTGCGAGCGGTAATGGACGTTCTGTCATAAACTACTTCACCACCAGGCAGTCACCCTTGGCGGATTTAATGGCTGCGCAGGTTGACTGGGCGTCGGATGCCTCCAGTGGACCGGCCTGAACACGGTAAAAAGTCCCTTTTGCCCCCAGGTCAGCCTTCTGAATGCGACAGGCGAGAGGCTTCAAGACTGTATGCTTATTCCAAAGACTTGTGCATTTGGCCTTCGCATCGGCTTCCGATGTTGTGGCAGCAAACTGAATGTATTTCGATCCAACCGGGCGCGCTTTGCTGGTCCCCACCTCAGATTTCAATGCTGAAATAACATCACCATTTTTCTTTTCAGGCTTGGCATCAACCGTCACCGATTCCTCGGCTTCATCTGTGCCATCTACTGCTGTAGCAGGCTCAGCTTTTGTTTCCGCTGCAGGCATTTCTTTCTGTTCGGGCATCCCCTCAACCTCAGCCGCTGACTCCGGCTCTGGCTCAGCAATCGGATTTGCCTTGGCATCAGCATCAAAGGCTTCTTCTTTATTTACTGGCTCTTCATTATCTTCCAGCAGGTTTTCAATCTTTTTGGGCTGGTCATTATTGCTGGCCATGCTTTCAAAAATCGTGCTGTTTTTATTCGGCACTTCCATCCCTCCCGGCTCATCCGGTTTTATACGATATGGCGCCTCATCTGCGCGAACAATTGGCAGACTGTTTTCATCATCACCTACGCCACTTTTCGACGGCCATGTAGCAGCAGCCACAGCGATAATCGTGGCAACTACAGCTAAGCCGGCCACAATCATCAGCAGTCTCGCCATGGAGGGCGGCATCGGCTCCTGACCTTTGCGCTTCAGAATACTATCCAGAAAGCTTTCGGCTTCATCATCAAAATCATCGCGGCGGCCCATAGTTTCACTCCTCTATAATCTATTTTAAATCCCAGTATAAATCGAACAGGCGTTCATGTTCACGGATCGCAAAGCGGTCGGTCATTCCCGCCACATAATCACAAATGACACGCGCACGTTCTGCCCGCCCATCCCCTGCGGCCAGAATCCGCGTCTGCCAGTGCCCCGGCAATAAACGATATTCATCCAGAAACGCATGAAACAATTCAGGAAGAATACGCCCCACCTTAACGCGAATTCGCTCAATAGTGTAATGACGGTACATGCGGTCAAACAGAAATTTCCTCAGTTCCGTAACTTTTCGTTCCATGTCGGATGAGAATGCGATCATCTGCATCCCTGCCAACGAAACATCTTTAGGTGATTGCGGATTAAGCCGCTTGATATTGGCAAAACTGGTTTCCAGCACGTCTGCCACCATTGCGCCAATCATCTCACGCACCAGTTCAGCCACCAGAATATGTTCGGAGATTTCAGGATATTCCTTACGGATACGTGCGATTGTATCGCGGAATAATTCCAGTTGCGCCAATTCTTCAAGCCTGAAGAATCCAGCGCGCAATCCGTCTTCCACGTCATGGTTATTATAGGCAATATCATCGGCAATGGCGGCGGCCTGCGCCTCTATGGACGCATATCGGTCCAATTCCAGATCAACCTTCTGCGATAATTCATAAAGCGCAATCGGCAGTGTATCCCGGTTTACAGGATCCCCCTTCTTTAGGACAGGGCCATTATGCTTGGCCACGCCTTCAAGCGTCTCCCATGTCAGATTCAATCCTTCCCATCCAGGATATTTCTTTTCCAGGGTCGTCAAAATGCGCAAGGATTGGTCATTGTGGTAAAAGCCGCCTAACCCTTCCATACATTGCTTTAAGGTATCTTCTCCCATATGCGCGAACGGAGTGTGGCCCAGATCATGGGACAAGGCCACAGCTTCGGCCAGATCTTCATTCACCATCAAGGCGCGTGCCAGTGTCCGTGCAATCTGCGCGACTTCAATCGTATGCGACAGCCGGGTCCGGTAATGATCGCCTTCATGATACACAAATACCTGAGTCTTATATTTAAGGCGCCTGAAGGCGGATGTGTGAATTATACGGTCACGGTCGCGTTGAAACGGTGTTCGGTATTGGCTTTCAGGTTCGGAAATCAATCGCCCCCGTGACATATCAGGGCGGCAGGCATACGCCGCCAGAGGCAAGGCGCAATAATTATAGGCTGGCGGAGCAGCCATACGGGCAGAATCAACGGACATAAGGCAAGTCTACCGATGGCCCGGTTCTTCCTCAATAGGTATGTTTTAAAAGGAAAATTACCAGCATAACCAATTCGTTAACGCTTTACTCTCATATTGTAATTTAAATTTATAGAAAATGGCGCGCCCGGAGGGATTCGAACCCCAAACCTCCTGATCCGTAGTCAGGTGCTCTATCCAGTTGAGCTACGGGCGCTTTTGAAAGTGGGCGCAACTTACCTAAGCAGGATTGAAATTGCAAGCGTTTATTTTGGGCTTTTTCATCACATTTTTCTAAAAAATACAGGGCATTAATGATGTGGAACTTGACAATTTACCTATAGAATTCGATAAGTTACGGGTTAATATTAGGGCAGTGATTCCTTATGCGTTCTTACTGCCATGCTTATTTTTATAACAATTTCACAGGAAATGTTTCTCAGATGAAAACATCTTTTTCCGCACAGTTTCTGAATGGTTTGATGCTGTCATCCGCTCTTGTTATCTGCTCCGGCAGTCTGGCAATGGCCCAGCCCCGCACCCCGGCGCTTGTCGTGACTAACCAGCCCCTGCCCGCCGCACTTGCAGGCCAGGTTTATACAAAACCAACCCAGGTCGAAACCATCCGCCCCCAGGATCTGCTGCAGTCTTATTACGGCACCTCGGACACCATGGTTTCCAAGAAAATCGGCGACATTCACCGTGACCTTGGTAATCTACAGAACAATCTGGCCGGCATTTCATCACGCCTTTCCAATCTGGAAAAAATGAATCAGGCCCGCGCTGCCGATTACTATGCCAGCACCGCCACCATCAGTACCCAGCTGCAATCCGGCACCACCCCCGGCAACCCGCGTCTGCTGCAAAAACTGGCCAATGCACAGGACAGCCTTGATAAACTGACCCGTAATGTCAACGACCTGAACGATCTGGCGATTGAAATCACTAACTCCGGTTCTGTTGCTTCCTATCTTCTCGAAGGGGCGCGCGCCGCCTATGGCCTCACCGGCGCTGTGGAAGAAGACCATGTGCAACTGGCACAGCTGGAAGATGGAATCAACAACACAATTATCCTGATTGACCGGCTGCAGAATAACATCAATGACGATATTACCCGGACCAGCGCGTACCTGACCACAGAACGCAGCAATCTGCGTACTATGTCCCTGGCTATTTCCGACGGCGATCTGCTGGGTAAATCACTTTCGAGCCGACCTTTTACTTCATCAGCCCGCACAACAGATACAGTCGCCCTGGCCACCACTGCGAAGGCGGACCTGCCGCCTTCAGTGTCTAATCCGCGTCCGCTGGTGAAAATTCGCTTTGACCGCGCGGACGTGAATTACGAACAGCCGGTTTACATGGCACTCAACGAAGCCATGCAAAAATACCCCAATGCGCGTTTTGAGTTAGTGGCCGTTTATCCATCAGAGGGGAATGCCGCGCAGGTTGCTATTGAAAGCACCAAGTCACGACGCAACGCCGAGCGCGTAATGCGCTCCATGTCGCAAATGGGCCTTGCCATGGACAAGGTAGATATTTCCTACGCTTCGAGCGCAGACGTATCTGACAACGAAGTTCATATCTACGTTCGCTAGTTTGTTCCCGTAGCTCAGCAGGATAGAGCACAAGTTTCCTAAACTTGGGGCCACAGGTTCAATTCCTGTCGGGAACGCCATTATTACCAATAAAAAACGCACCTAATTAAAATCAGGCGCGTTTTATTTTTTCAGTGCACAAAACAGTTTACTCGTCGCGGTGCGTGCGCTCCATACGCTCATGGCGCTCCTGCGCTTCCAGAGACAGAGTCGCAATCGGGCGCGCATCCAGACGGCCAACAGAAATCGGCTCGCCTGTCTCTTCACAATACCCATAGGTATCGTCATCAATACGCAGCAAAGCTTCGTTAATTTTT
>CAMLMM010000033.1 GCA_946481105.1 uncultured Alphaproteobacteria bacterium | reverse complement strand
TCTGTGGTTTATGCCCGCCACCCCTGTTCTGTCAAATGGCGGCACCAGCCGCGGACTCCCTATTTCCTGTTTTCTGAATGAAACCAATGACAGCCTCGAAGACATCGTCTCCCTGTGGAACGAAAACGTCTGGCTCGCCTCCCTCGGTGGCGGCATCGGTTCTTACTGGGGCAATGTCCGTTCCATCGGCGAAAAAGTCGGCCGGAACGGTAAAACCTCGGGTATCGTCCCATTCATCCGCGTGATGGACAGCCTGACCCTCGCTATCTCCCAAGGTTCCCTCCGCCGTGGTTCGGCGGCTATCTATCTGCCGATTGACCATCCGGAAATCGAAGAATTTATTGAACTGCGCCGCCCGACTGGTGGTGACCCGAACCGCAAGGCGCTGAACCTCCATCATGGCGTTCTGGTGCCGGATGCGTTTATGCACGCCGTGGCCGAAGATGCCGAATGGGCGCTGCGTTCACCGAAAGACAAGGCCATCATTGCCCGCGTCAAAGCGCGTGACCTGTGGATTCGTCTGCTGACCGCCCGCATTGAAACCGGCGAGCCGTACATCGTGTATATCGACCATGTGAACAACCGCATTCCGGAACACCACAAGATGGCTGGCCTGAATGTGAAGATGTCCAATCTCTGCTCGGAAATCACGCTGCCGACCGGCCGTGACCATCTGGGCAATGACCGCACCGCTGTGTGCTGCCTGTCCTCGCTCAACCTCGAAACCTTCGAGGAATGGCAGGATCATCCAACCTTTATCGAAGACGTGATGCGCTTCCTTGATAACGTCCTGACCGACTTTATCAACAAAGCCCCGGACAGCATGAAGCGCGCGAAATACGCCGCGATGCGTGAACGTTCGGTCGGTCTGGGCGTGATGGGCTTCCACTCGTTCCTGCAATCAAAAATGATTCCGATGGAAGGTGTGATGGCGAAAGTCTGGAACCGCAAAATGTTCCAGCACATCAAGCGTCAGGCTGATGATGCATCGGTCAAACTCGCGCATGAACGCGGCCCATGCCCGGATGCGGCTGACTATGGCGTGATGGAGCGTTTCTCGAACAAAATCGCGATTGCCCCGACCGCGTCCATCTCTATCATCTGTGGTGGCGCATCCCCCGGCATCGAGCCGATTGCCGCCAACGCGTACACGCATAAAACCCTGTCTGGCTCTTTCCCGGTCAAGTCACCCTACCTGGAAAAACTGCTCAAGGACAAAGGGCAGGATAACGAGGATATCTGGTCGTCGATTTTCACCAATGAAGGATCAGTCCAGCACCTGGACTTCCTGAGTGATGAAGAAAAAGACGTGTTCAAGACCGCGTTTGAACTCGACCAGCGCTGGCTGATCGAACATGCCGGTGACCGCACGCCGTTTATCTGTCAGGCACAGTCACTGAACGTGTTCCTGCCGGCTAACGTGCATAAAACTGAACTGCACCGTATCCACTGGGATGCGTGGGCCAAGGGCGTTAAATCACTTTACTATTGCCGCTCCAAATCCATTCAACGCGCTGAAAGCGCCGCGAGCTGGCACCGCACGAAAAAGGCGAATGACGATTCAGCGCCCAAACAGCTGGAGCTGGGTGAAGAGCCGAAGAAATATGAGGAATGCCTCGCCTGCCAATAGGCGATAGCAGGGATTCTGCGTTACTGAGTAATAAAAACCCCCGTCTGGCTCATCCCCGGCGGGGGTTTTGCTTAAGGTCAGGCATCATTACAAAATTCGTCATTGCGAGGAACGCAGTGACAAAGCAATCCAGAGGTTTTGTAAAGTAAGACTGGATTGCCGCGTCGGAACGATGTTCCTCCTCGCAATGACAGTAGAAAGCTTCGTGATCTTCGCGCTTCTTTGCGTCCGCCGCTTCCCTCTCCCTGAAGGGAGAGGGTTAGGGTGAGGGAATTATCTTGACAACTATGCATTTATTCCTATAATGGGGCAGAGGTATTGTATGGGACGAACATGGACCGACGAACAGAAACAAAGGCAACGGGACGCGATTAAACGCTGGCAACCCTGGACAAAATCCACCGGACCAAAAACCGATAAGGGGAAATATATATCGTGCCATAACGCCCTGAAACATGGCCGCTATGATGCCGGGAGTCGCCATGACCGCCGTGTACTCAGCCAGATACTCCGTGACTCCCGTGCCCTGATTGCCTTCGGCCGCGCCTGGCTCCAATGGCGGAAACAGCAGGATAAAATCCGGAAATTGCAGAAGGAACTCGGCGTATCCCCTCACCCCAACCCTCTCCCACAAGGGGAGAGGGAGAATTCATCCCTGCTTACCTCTCCCTTGATGGGAGAGTTCGGCGCATCTGCGCCGAGTGAGGGTGAGACCTCCACTTTTTTCCCAATTCCGCAAAACGAACTATTAACTATGGTGAATTCAGCCCCGCAGCGTATCCAGATAGCCCAGCATCCGCCGCCCGATTTCTTCGGAACTATGCACACGCAGATCGACTTCATGCTGCAGGAAATCAACTTCGCCGGAATCATAACGGTCCTGGACAATCACCTTGATATCCGGCCGCACTTCACGCACCGCGTCGATAATGCGGCCCACCTCAAACGCATCCGGTATCACAATTATAATAGCCTTGGCCTTTTCAATCGTGGCTTCCTGCAAAGTTTCTCTCGCTCCGGGATCGCCGGCGATGGCATGGAACCCCTGCTCGCGCAGGTCTTCGACACGTTCCCGGTTGCTGTCGATTATCACCAGGTCATTCTTCCCCGTGTCGATGTTATTGCAGATATAACCGCCCACACGCCCGGCCCCCACCAGGATAACCGTATTCTTCAGGGCCGCCACTTCCTGCACGTCCATATGCGCCAGCTTATCGTCATCATGCATATTGAACAGGGCGGCCACTTTTGGATGACGTTCCACAAAACTGTACATGATACGCGACCCGGTGAAGGTGAGCGGATTGAGAGAGATGGAAATAATAGCGCCTGCCAGAATAATATCCCGCGCCTCCGCCGGGAAAATCCCGAGTGTCAGGCCCAGTCCCGCCAGGATGAACGAGAATTCCCCGATCTGCCCCAGCCCCGCCGATACCAACAGGCCGGTTTTCAGCGGATAACGGAACAACGCCAGCGTCACCAGCGAGGCGACGGATTTTGCCACCATAATGGTCAGGACACAGAGCAGAACTGCCACGGGCCGCTCAAAAATAACCATCGGGTTGAACAGCATGCCCACCGACACGAAGAACAGAACCGCGAACGCGTCCTGAAACGGCAGCGCCCGCTCGGCCACTTCGTGGCTCAAATGCGTTTCATTGATCATCATGCCGGAAAAGAACGCCCCCAGCGCCAGCGACACGCCAAAGACCTGCCCCGCCCCAAAGGCCACGCCGACCGCCACGGCAAAGACCGCCAGCGTGAACAATTCGCGCGACCCGGTCGCTGCCACCATATGCAACACCCAGGGCAGAACCCGGTTGCCCACCACCAGCATGAAAATAGCAAACAACACCATCTTGCCAATGGCGATACCGCTGGCTGTCAGAATGCCGGACATGTCGGCGGCGCCGTCTTCACCCGGCGCAAAGGCGGGAACAATCACCAGTGCGAGCACCATGGCCAGATCCTGAACAATCAGCCAGCCAATAGCGATCTTGCCATCATTGGTCCGCAGCAAATGATTATCTTCAAAAGCCCGCATCATCACCACGGTGGATGCAACCGAACAAGCCAGGCCGAACAGGAAACCCGCCGTCATCGACCAGCCCCAGAGATGCGCAAGCCCAAGGCCAATGGCAATCGATACAATCATCTGCGCGACGGCACCCGGCACAGCGATGCGTTTGACGTCCATCAGGTCCTTGAGCGAAAAATGCAGGCCAACGCCAAACATCAGCAGAACAATGCCAATTTCCGATAACTGGTCGGCGATACTTTGATTGGCCATAAATCCCGGTGTGTGCGGCCCCACCAGCACCCCCGCCAGTAGGTATCCCACAATGGGCGACAGGCGCAGCTTGGTGGCAATCATGCCGCAGATAAACGCCGCCGACAGCCCCACAGCAACGGTGGTAACAAGCGGCAGGTCATGTGACGTCATGGAATATCTCCGGGCATAAAAGAAAGCCCTTTCAGTATATCCTAAAAGGGCTTCCGTTTAAATCTCAATGAAGATGTGACTACGCGGCTTTGACTTTGGCAATCCTGTCGGCATACGTAGCACGTACATTCGCAATGAATTGCTGCCCATTAATGGCTTTGCTGCGGTCGGGGGCCAGATCGCC
Source organism: uncultured Alphaproteobacteria bacterium (assembly GCA_946481105.1). The sequence goes on along the minus strand of CAMLMM010000033.1, from coordinate 17,125 downwards.
GGTGAGCGCACCGGATTTCAACCCGGCTTCGATCGTTTCGACAACAGCCAGTTTCAATGCTTTCGCCAGTTCGACACCCTCATGCTGGCCATTAATCTCGGCTTTATGGCGGATGGCTTCGGCATAGGCGAAGATATGCGCTGCCGGATTGGCGAGCAGAACTTTCTTCTCATGCCAGGCGGCTTCAAGATCCGGGGCCGTTCCGTGTGGCGGGTCGGCCAGCAAGGTGCCATCGGCAGAAACCAATGTGGAATCCATCAGGCCCAGCGACTTATGCTCCCCGGCGACCTGATCGGAAACGACGTCCCCGTCATAGTTTTTCAGGGCGATGATCATACCGTTCATTTTCCCTTGCGGAATCTTGGATACGACGGCGTCAATCAATTGAACCTTATCATTAAATGTCAGGCCAGCCGCCTTGAATTTCGCTTCGTAAGTTTCTTTGAAAATCTGGTTGAACAGGTCGATAAACCGCCCGTCATAGACCGGGTTGATCGTATCCTTACCGGCGAAAATAACCGATTTGTTCATGGCCAACGCCTGCTGGAATACCGCATGGGCATAATCACGGATGGATGAGTCGGTTTCCGTGGTGAGCAATGCCACACCGCTATCCACTTTGCGGTTTTCAACCAGCACAACTTGTGACCCATCATCGCCGTCAAAAATTACTTTCAGCTTGCCACGACCTGGAATGGATACGTTCGGCGCACCATAAATCCCGCCAACCGCCTGACGGACGATGGTTACATCGTTCATCAGGGGGGCGAATTTATCGATGCCGTCAATCTCAATCGTATTGCGCAGGATTGCCGCGCCGTTAATCGCACGACGGATAATCCCGTTCGGAGAATCCCACTTCTGGGACAGGCCAAATTTCTTGGTCTCTTCCAAGGTTGGGGTAATTGTTGGGCCTTTCACCGCCGCTTTATGCGTTTTCAGATCGGCAATCGCCGCATTCAGCGCTTCGTCATTTGTTTTGTCGCGGGCTTGCAGGGAGATGTCATGGACTTTCCAATCCACATCAAAAAATGGCGCGATCAGCTGGTCACGAATTTCCGCCGACATATGCGGCCATACGCCATCACCCGTCATATCGACAATAGAACCATTGATTTTATAGGTCTTGGACATAAGAAAACCTTTCCGGGAAAAGAAAATACGAAAATTCTTTACGCAGGATGCCGGAAAAAGATTAACAATTTATTCAATATATATCTGTTATGTTATCCATAAATAAAATTAATAGTAATTGATTGGAATCAATCCCAGTCATGTATAGTAGGCGGATAATATTAGCTGGTAAAATTGTATTCTCTTTATCTGCATCTGCGTCAGAACTTTTTATAAACATTTTAATATAGGTCTGCCATGAAATCTCTCAACCTGCGCATTTCGCATAAGCTTTTTATCACCCTGTTCATCTCTATTCTGGTTGTCAGCGTCCTGGGCATTTTCGTCGGCATCGAAATAAAGCTGGAAATACTGGAAGCCCGCAAATTAAAAACCAAACATCTGGTTGAAGCCGCCTATAGTCTGGTTGATCATCATTACAAATTATCAAAGGATGGGGGTGGGCAGATTCCTACCGAAGAAGCGCAGGCAAATGCCCTGAAGGAATTGAGCCAACTGCGTTATGATGAAAAGGAATATTTCTGGGTTAATTCCCAAGACCCCAAAATGCTGATGCATCCTTATAAGCCAGAGCTAAATGGCAAGGATTTATCGGGTTTCAAAGACCCTACAGGAAAAGCCCTGTTCGTCGAATTTGTTAACACAGTCAAAACCAATAATGGCGCCGGTTTTGTGGATTATATGTGGCCGGCACCGAATGCCCCTAAAGAGGCGCCCCCTATACCCAAAATATCCTTTGTCAAACTCTTTCCGCAATGGGGATGGATTATAGGCAGCGGCATTTATATCCAGGATGTTGACGTTAAAATGGGCAGCATACTTAAGCAATCATTGATGATATTCCTGCCCATGATTGCTCTGCTGGTTTTTATCAATCTGTTTGTGAGCCGCAGTATCCACGGATCATTAATCAGGGTAGCCGAATCGCTGGATAAAACCATTTTGAATACCGTCCATCTGGTTAAAGACCAGGTATCCAAACTCCATGCTTCATCCGGTCAAATGAAAGAATTATCAAAAGACACATCAGAACGATCGACCGTCGTTGCCAGCGCTGCGCAACAGGCAGCCAGCAGCGCTCAGGCCGTCGCCTCAGCCACAGAAGAATTGACAGCTTCCATTAACGAAATATCACGACAGATGTCTGATGCCAGTGCCGTGGTGAACAAAGCCGCGACAGAAAGCGTCCATGCCAGTGAGCAAATTACAGTCCTGTCGGAGGCGTCACGGCGCATAGGCGAAGTTATCGGCCTGATTAACCAGATCGCAAGCCAGACCAATCTTCTGGCACTCAACGCCACTATTGAAGCCGCCAGGGCCGGCGATGCCGGTAAAGGATTTGCGGTTGTGGCCCATGAAGTGAAAAATCTGGCAGCCCAGACCGCCTCAGCCACCGAAAATATCAGCAACCAGATTAACGACGTGCAATCGGCAACGTCATCCGCCGTCAGCACTATTGCCAGTATCGGCGAAACCATCAAGCAGGTGAACGATATTTCCCAGGTCATTGCCGTTGCCATCGAAGAACAAGGTGCGGCCACAGGTGAAATCGCCCGGAACATCATGCAGGCCACGGATGGAACAAATCTGGTGAGCAGTAATATCGTGTCTGTTTCCGAATCGGCCCACAGCACGGAAGGATCGGCCCAGGAGATTGAGGCCTCCATCGATAATCTCAATCAACAGCTTGATACATTACGCGGCACCGTTGACCAGTTCATTGCAACTATCAACAAGCTGTAATTCGCAGCTCAGGATTTCAGCGAATAGGCGGATCAGGAACGGTTTCCACATTCACCGCCGAGGGCTGCTTGCGGCTTTCGACATATATCAGCACAAGATTGGCGGCAATCACTATAGCGCTACCTGCCAGAACCACTGAAGTTGGCCAGGTATCCCATATCAGGAACCCCAGCAGCAGTGACCAGAGAAAGAAGCTATATCCAATAGTTTCTTTTACCGCCACGGGAAGCATTTTTAAAGCTTGCGCGTGCGCGAGCTGCGCACTGACCCCAAAAATCCCAACCAGCATAACCAGATAGGTTAGTGGCCATGACCATCCAGTCCAGAAAAATGGCGCCATCCCGCCTGTCACCACACTGCCCACCAACGAGAAATAAAACGTAATGGTCAAAGGCGATTCCGTACGCCCCAGATGACGGATCAGAACTGTAATAACGGCAATAAAGGCACTGGCCCCCAGCCCCAAAAATACGCCATGCAGCGGAATTTCGCCGGATGGCTGCACCATCAGCAAAGCGCCACCAAATCCGGCGGCCAGCGCCAGGCCTTTAGCCCAGCCGATGGGTTCCTTCAGGAATACCAGCGCCAGCGTCACCGAAATCAAGGGGGATGTATTCAACAGCGCGGCGATGTCGCCCACTGGCAGATGCGCGTAAGAATAAATAATCAGCATCACTGAAAATGTGCCCAGCACCGAGCGCAAAATATGCGTTTTCAGTTTCGTGGTTTTTACAATGTCCCAGCGTTTTGTTATTCCCATCCATCCGCCCAGAATAAGCAGGGAAATAAAGCAGCGAAAGAAAGTAATCACCACAGGATGGTAATGGCCAGCCAACACCTTAGAAAAGGCGTGGCCCAATGCCGGAAACAAGGCCGAGCCAAGGGCAAATAGCAGCCCCCAATAGAAAACCTGTCTGGACATAGCGCGTAACCTTGTGAAAACAGGGCCGGATGGCCCTGTCGTCATATAAAGATGAAACAAGCGTGAAGTAAAGCCGCTTTTATGTCTCGCTGCGATAATTCGGGGCTTCGCGGGTGATGGTCACATCGTGAACGTGGCTTTCACGGTAGCCCGCGCCTGTCATACGGATAAACTCTGCTTTCTGCTGCATTTCAGCGATTGTGGCACATCCGGTATAACCCATAGCCGCACGCAGTCCACCCACCATCTGGTGAATGACAGGAGCCATAGAGCCTTTATACGGTACGCGGCCTTCGATACCCTCCGGCACTAGTTTATTGGTCTCGCGTACGGTGCCCTGGAAATAACGATCGGCAGAACCCTCGACCATCGCGCCCACTGATCCCATGCCGCGATAGGATTTATAGGATCGTCCCTGGAACAGGATAACCTCGCCCGGCGCTTCGTCCGTCCCGGCGAATACACCACCCATCATGGCGCAGCTCGCCCCGGCGGCGATCGCCTTGGCCAGATCGCCGGAATATTTAATGCCACCATCAGCAATCACTGGCACCCCTTGCTTGAGCGCAACTTCCGCCGCACTCATAATCGCCGTTAACTGAGGAACGCCCACACCGGCAACCACACGTGTCGTACAGATGGACCCCGGCCCAATACCCACTTTCACGGCATCGGCCCCGGCATCAATCAAAGCGCGGGCCGCATCACCCGTGGCGATATTCCCAGCAATAACCTGCATACGGTTACCGCATTCCTTACGGATGCGGCCAACCATATCAATTACCGATTTGGCATGACCATGGGCGGTATCAACCACGACAACATCCAATTCCGCCTCACACAGCGCCAGCGCGCGTTCATACCCATTCTTTTCGCCCGTACCAACCGCGGCACCCACGCGCAAGCGCCCCTTGTCATCCTTGCAGGCCAGGGGATAGGTCTGGGACTTTTCCATGTCCTTTACCGTCACCAGGCCAATACAGCGATGGGCCTCATCAACAACCAGCAATTTTTCAATGCGGTGTTTGTGCAGCAGGCGGCGGGCTTCATCTTTATTAACCGCGCCCTTAACAGTGACCAGGTTTTCAGATGTCATCAGTTCTGATACTGGCTGATTGGGATTTTCAGCAAAACGCACGTCACGGTGAGTCAGAATACCCACAAGCTTTCCATTCTCGTCTGTGACAGGTACGCCGGAAATATTATGATGGCGCATCGTGGTGAGGGCTTCCGCGAGTGTAACATGCGGACGGATGGTGATTGGATTGACGACCATACCGGATTCATAACGCTTCACGCGGCGAACTTCTTCGGCCTGCTGTTCGGGTGTCAGATTGCGGTGAATAATACCAAGCCCGCCCTGCTGCGCCATCGCAATCGCCATCGGCGCTTCGGTCACGGTATCCATGGCAGCCGATAAAAGGGGAATATTCAGGGTAATTTCGCGGGTCAGCTTGGTCGCGGTGCTGACATCAGTTGGTTGAACGCTGGATGCCGCAGGCAGCAGCAACACATCATCAAAGGTCAGACCTTCACGGATTTTATCTTGGAGAAACATGGCGCAAACCCCTTGGTTAATATTGGATTTGCAGGCCAGTTATAAGCGTATTGCGCAGAAAGTAAAGAAAATTATGCTGCTTTACCGTCAAGTATGGCATCAATCTTGTCTGACACAATATTGACTGCGGCCATTCCGTCAATTTTCTTCAGCATTTTTTTGCCTTCATAATACGGAATAATGGGTGCCGTCTGTTCCCGGTAAGCTGCCAGACGTTTTTTGAGTGTTTCCTCATTGTCATCAGCCCTTATGGTGCCCGATTCACTGGCGCGTTTCTGGATACGAGCCAGCAAAGCATTTTCATCGACAGCCAGCTGGATTACATGATTGAGCTTTTTACCTTTGGTCGCCAGCATGGCGTCCAGCGCCTCAGCCTGCGCCACGGTGCGCGGAAACCCATCAAGGATAAATCCCTTGGCGCAATCCGGCTGATCGATGCGGTTGGATATCATTTCAATGACAATCTCGTCGGAAACCAACGAGCCAGCATCCATAATGGCTTTGACTTTCTGTCCCAGCGGCGACTGAGCGGCAATTTCAGCGCGCAGCATATCCCCGGTCGAAAGTTGCTTCAGGCCGCGCGTCTCTTCGAGCAGTTTAGCCTGTGTTCCTTTTCCCGCCCCCGGCGGGCCCAGAAGAATGATGTTCATCGCCTATTTCTTTCCTTTGCCGAGACGTGTCTTTTTGAGGAAGCCTTCATATTGATGCGCAAGCATATGCGAATTGATCTGCGCGACCGTATCCATCGTGACCGACACCACGATAAGGAGTGATGTACCGCCAAAATAGAACGGCAGGCCGAAATGCGAAATCAGGTACTCCGGCAGCAGACAGATAAAGCAGAGATACAGCGCGCCCAAAACCGTGATGCGTGTCAGGACATGGTCGAGGAATTCAGCCGTGTTTTTACCCGGACGCACACCTGGAATAAACCCGCCATATTTGCGCAGCATCTCGGCGTTTTCTTCCGGGTTGAACACAACCGCCGTATAGAAAAACGCAAAGAATATGATCAGCGCGGCATAGGCCGTCATGTGGACGGGATTGCCTGTGCTCATGTAACGCGACAGATCGGCAAGAAACCCATCCCCTGCATCCACACCGGAAAAACCAACAATTGTCATCGGCAGAAACAGCAGCGACGAGGCAAAAATCGGCGGGATAACTCCCGACATGTTGAGCTTGAGCGGCAGGTGGTTCTGTGAGGCCTGCGTCATCTGCTGGGCACCGACCTGACGTTTGGGATATTGCACAAGAATACGGCGTTGGGCACGTTCCATGAAGACTATCAGAACAATCGTTCCCAGCACCATAACACCGATCATCAGAATAGCCGGGAAAGAGAATTGCCCCTGACTTCCGAGCTCCAGCGTACTGACCAGCGCATGCGGCAGACCCGCAACAATACCGGCGAAGATAATGAGCGACGTGCCGTTCCCGATGCCACGTGCCGTGATTTGCTCACCCAGCCACATCAGGAACATGGTGCCCCCTACAACCGTAATGATGGTGGAGACACGGAAAAATACCCCCGGATCAATAACGGCAGATCCTTGATTTCCCTGAAGGTTCTCAAGACCAACCGCCAGACCATAGGCCTGGACAGCCGCCAGTATAACAGTCAGAAAGCGTGTGTACTGGTTGATTTTCTGACGACCCGACTCGCCTTCCTTTTTAATAGCCTCAAGCTTGGGCGACAAAGCCGTAGCCAGTTGCACGATAATCGAAGCGGAAATATACGGCATGATCGACAAGGCAAAAATCGTCATACGCTGCAACGAGCCCCCCGAGAACATATTGAACATATCCAGCAGTCCGCCACCTTTTTGCTCAAAAATATTCTCCCATATATGCGGGTCGATCCCCGGAATGGGAATATAACTGCCAAGGCGATAAACAAGAATCGCCCATATCACAAACCAGATTCTTTTCTTGAGTTCCGCCGCCTTGGAAAAGGCGCCCCAGTTAGCGTTTTTTGAGAGTTGCTCAACCGCTGAAACCATTATTCTAATCCTTATTTTAAGTTCTTAGTTTATCTAAATGAAACCCTTGGCGATGTCCAGCCGCGATGCAAAAAAAAGAGGCCTTATCGGCCTCTTTTTGGAACTTTTTTCGCGTGATTATATACGGCCTGGGATAGGTTTTTTGCGCACAACCGGCTTTACTTCCGGCACGATGATGGTTACGGAACCGCCGGCTTTTTCAACCGCGGCTTTCGCCGAAGCGGTTGCACCAGCAATCTGCAGCGTAACTTTCGCTTTCAGTTCACCATTACCCAGCAGACGGACACCGTCTTTTGCTTTGGCAGCGAGACCGGCCTCAATCAGCATCTTGCTGGTGATGGCAGCTTTGCTGTCGATGATCTTCGCATCAACCGCAGCCTGCAGGCTCGACAGGGATATTGTGGAATAATCCTTGGCGAAATTATTGCTGAAACCCATTTTCGGCAGACGACGGTACAGAGGCATTTGACCGCCCTCGAAACCGTTAATCGCTACACCCGTACGGGATTTCTGGCCTTTGACACCTTTACCGCAAGTCTTGCCCTTACCGGACCCGATACCACGGCCAACGCGCATTCTTTTTTTGTTGGAGCCTTCCTGAGGCTGTACTTCGTTCAGTTTCATTTTTTCACCTTATTCTTTCACTTCAACCAGGTGGGCGACCTTGCTGATCATTCCGCGCACGGCTGGCGTATCTTCCAGTGTGCTGGTGCGGTGGCGCTTGTTCAGGCCAAGACCGACGAGGGTCGCTTCCTGATCTGCGCGGCGGCCAATCGGGCTGCCGATCTGCGTAATAGTCACGGTTTTACCGCTGGCTGCCTTTTTTGCTTTGGCGGGGGCCTTGGCAGGGGCTTTTTTTGCTTTTGCTTCGGTCATTTTATCTCACCTTATTCTTCAGCAGATGCCGCTTCGGCATCGCCTTCTGCTTTTGCACCTTTCGCAGCTACATCACGGTTTGACACGATGTCGCTGACTTTTTTGCCACGGCGGGCCGCCACGGTACGTGGGCTTTCCATCATGCGGAAAGCTTCGAACGCAGCGTTAACCATGTTGTATGGGTTGCTGGAACCAACGGCCTTCGCAACGATATCCTGAATACCAATCGCTTCGAACACAGCACGGAGCGGACCACCAGCAATAATACCGGTACCCGGAGGAGCCGTGCGCAGGTGAACGCGACCAGCGCCGTAGCGGCCAATCACATCATGGTGAATGGTACGGCCTTCGCGCAGGGCGACGCGAACCATGTTGCGTTTTGCCTGTTCGGTCGCTTTCTTGATTGCATCCGGCACTTCACGCGCCTTAGCGTGACCATGACCAACGCGACCACGACCGTCACCAACGACAACCAGGGCGGCGAAGCCGAAACGACGGCCGCCTTTTACCACTTTGGCAACCCGGTTGACGGCAACCAGGCGTTCGTTGAATTCTGGTTCTTCGCGCTCTTCGCGTTTACGCTGTTGTTCTGGACGAGCCATATTCTTTACATTCCTCTCTTAGAATTCCAAACCACCGGCACGTGCTGCCTCAGCCAGTGCTTTCACACGGCCATGAAACAGGAACGAACCACGGTCAAACATAACTTTTGAAACTTTTGCAGTCTTTGCGCGTTCGGCAATCAAAGCACCAACAGCGGTTGCCGCGGCAATATTCGCACCGCCAGCCTTACGCAGATTGGCATCCAGCGAAGACGCAGCAGCCAGAGTTACGCCACGCGCATCATCAATAATCTGCGCATAGATCTGGTTGTTGGTGCGATGAATCGACAGACGTGGCAGACCAGCTTTGTTATAGCGGGACAGCTTGGCGCGCACACGGCGGGCACGACGTTCAGCATTGGTTTCAGGTTGACGCATGATGTTATATCCTTTTTCGTCCTAATTACTTCTTCTTGCCTTCTTTACGCAGGATGTATTCACCAACATAGTGGATACCTTTTCCTTTGTAAGGCTCAGGCGGCTTGTAGCCACGGATTTCCGCAGCAACCTGACCGACTTGTTCTTTGTCGATACCGGTAATTTTAATCGCGGTTTGTTTTTCCACGGCGATAGTAATGCCGTGGGGGATCGCATAACGCACTTCGTGACTGAAGCCCAGTTGCAGAACCAGTTCTTTGCCCTGCAGCGCGCAACGGTAACCAACGCCCTCGATTTCGAGGTCCTTGGCGTAGCCATCCTTCACGCCGATCACCATGTTGGTGATGCGACGCTGCATGGTTGCCCACAAAGCGCGGCTTTGGCGTTCTTCATCAACCGGGGATACGGTGATGTTGCCGCCATCAATCTTGACAGCCACTTTCGGATGAACGACAAGCATCAGCTCGCCCTTCGGACCCTTTACTTTCAGGTCCTGGCCTTTTAAGTCTGCCGTTACGCCCTGTGGAAGGGCAACCGGGTTTTTTCCTACGCGAGACATTTCTTTATCCTCGTTTTAATTTCCTAGAAGACCTGACACAGGACTTCGCCACCAACATTTTCTTCACGGGCTTTCTGATCGTCCATAACACCTTTTGGTGTCGAAACGATCGTCACGCCCAGCCCGTTATAGAAGCGCGGGATCTGCTTGGCTGCTGCATAAATGCGGCGACCTGGCTTCGATACGCGCTGAAGCTCACGGATAACCGGCTGACCTTCATCATATTTCAGGTCAATCAGGTGTTCTGGGTGCCCAGCTTCGCCCGCCTGTTCCTTGAAATCGCGGATATAACCGGCGCTTTTCAAAACTGCCAGAACGCTGGCGCGCATCTTGGATGCCGGGCAGGTAACCTGTTTCAGGCCTGCGCGTTGTCCGTTACGGATGCGGGTCAACATATCTCCTAATGGATCACTCATCGACATGATCTAAAAATCCTTTCCTAATCTTACCAGCTTGATTTCACGACGCCCGGCAGCTGACCTTCAGAGGCCAGTTTGCGCAGGGAAATACGTGACAAGCTAAATTTGCCATGGAACGAACGTGGACGGCCCGTCAGTTCGCAACGATTACGCACGCGGTTTTTGGCGCCATTACGCGGCAGCGCAGCCAATTTTAGGCTCATCGCAAAACGCTCTTCCACTGGAAGTTCGCGGTTCATGATGATCGCTTTCATCTTGGCGCGTTTGGCAGCATTTTGCTTTGCCATTTTCTTGCGCTTGTTGTTGCGGTTTACTGCAGAGACTTTTGCCATGCTGGTCCTCTTTCCTAATCCTAGTTTCTGAACGGCAGATCAAAGCCGCGCAGCAGTTCTTTTGCTTCTTCGTCGGTTTTCGCCGTGGTGCAGATAATAATATCCATCCCGCGTGCGGTCTCAACTTTATCAAAGTTGATTTCCGGGAAAATCGTGTGTTCTTTAATGCCCAGAGCATAGTTGCCACGGCCATCAAATGCTTTGCCATTAATGCCGCGGAAGTCGCGAACGCGCGGCAGGGCAATCGTGACCAGGCGGTCCAGGAATTCATACATACGCTTGCCACGCAGAGTGACCTTCGCGCCGATCAGCATACCTTCACGAATTTTGAAAGATGCGTTTGATTTGCGCACTTTCGTGGCCACTGGCTTTTGACCAGCGATAAGTGTCAGATCCTTCAGGGCGCTTTCGATATGTTTCTTATCGATGGCAGCCTGACCGACACCCATGTTGATGACGATCTTGCTGAGCGCAGGAATCTCATGCGGGTTTGTATAACCACGCTTTTCTTTCAGCGCAGGAGCCAGAACCGTTTTGTATCTTTCCTCAAAGCGAGGTGTATATTTTTGCTGTGCGGCCATTTTCATTCATCCATTAAGCAATCGTTTCACCAGATTTTTTGGCAACCCGAACTTTTTTGCCATCCGCCAGGGCTTTCGACCCGACTTTTGTTGCCTTGCCTGATTTAGGATCAGCCAGAGCCACGTTAGAGACGTGAATCGGAGCCTCGATACGCTGCAAACCACCCTGAGACATCTGAGTTGGTTTCGCGTGCTTGGTCATCATATTGACGCCAGCTACGACCACACGGTTTTCGGTTGGCATTACCTGGGTAACTTCACCAGTTTTGCCTTTATCTTTACCTGTAATGACGACAACTTGGTCGCCTTTTTTAATTTTCATTTTTGGCTGTGTCATTTAGAGCACCTCAGACGCCAGAGAGATAATTTTCATGTAGCCTTTACCACGCAGTTCGCGGGTAACTGGGCCAAATATACGTGTACCGATCGGTTCACCCTGCTTGTTGATAAGAACAACAGCATTAGAGTCGAAGCGAATCTGTTCACCATTGACGCGTTTCAGGCCGGTAGCGGTACGCACGATAACAGCGCGATGCACATCACCCTTCTTCACGCGACCACGTGGGATCGCATCTTTAACGGATACAACGATAACATCACCGATGCTCGCGAAACGGCGGTGTGAACCACCCAAAACCTTGATACAGGCAACGCGGCGTGCGCCGGAGTTGTCTGCTACATCAAGTGCTGATTCCATCTGGATCATTTTATATCACCCAAGTCCTTATCTTACTTCGTCCTACTTCGCGGCAGCGGGCTTTTTGGCCGCGCTTTTCGCTTTGGTTGCCTTTTTCGCTTCAGCTGGCGCTGCGGCTGCCGCAGATACCGTTGCTTTGGCAGTCAATTCACGACCCAGAGATTTCGGATCGGTAATAACGCGCCATGTTTTGCGCTTGGAGATCGGGCTGCATTCTTCAATGCTGACCTTGTCACCGGCGCGGAACAGGTTGCTTTCATCGTGAGCAGCGTATTTCGCGCTTTGTTTCACGTATTTTTTGTAAATCGGGTGCATCGTGCGACGTTCGACCAAAACTGTTACAGTTTTGTCCATTTTGTCACTGACGACCTGACCTTCAAGTACACGACGTGGCATCTTACTAAACTCCTATTTCGCAGCCTGGGCGTTCTGACCCAGGAATGTTTTAACACGGGCAATGGTGCGGCGAACGGCACGAATTTCCGCAGTGTTGGTCAATTGACCGCCAGCCTGCTGGAAACGCATATCCATCTGCTTTTTACGAAGATCCAGCAGCATCGCGTTCAGTTCGTCCGCGCTTTTGCCTTTCAGATCTTCGGCTTTGTTTTTATCGTTTGCTTTCGCCTTTGCCATTTTAATCTCCAAATTCCTCTTACTAATCGCCCAGACGCTTTACGAATTTCGTCAGGATCGGCAGTTTTGCGGCTGCCAGTTCAAATGCTTCGCGGGCCAGTTCTTCAGGAACGCCTTCGATTTCAAACATGATACGGCCTGGCTTCACGCGTGCTACCCAGAATTCCGGGGAACCTTTACCGGAACCCATACGTACTTCAAGCGGCTTCTTGGAAACTGGAACATCCGGGAATACGCGGATCCAGACTTTCCCTTGACGCTTAATGTGACGGGTCAAAGCACGACGAGCGGCTTCGATCTGACGGGCCGTCACGCGATCAGGCTCCATGGCTTTCAGGCCATACGACCCGAAGTCAACGGTGTTTGCGCCTTTGGCTGCGCCATGAATACGGCCTTTATGGGCCTTTCTGTATTTAGTCTTCTTTGGTGACAGCATAATATTGCTCCATCAATCCTTATCAAAAATTCCTAATCGCGTTTTGTCGCACCGGTCGTTTCGCCCATGCGCTTATCGCGGGCAGCCGGATCGTGCTCCATAACATCACCTTTGTAGATCCAGACTTTTACGCCGATGATCCCGTAGGTTGTTGTTGCTTCCGATACACCGTAATCCAGGTCGGCGCGCAGGGTGTGCAGTGGCACACGGCCTTCACGGTACCACTCCATACGGGCGATGTCGGCACCAGCCAGACGGCCGGATACGTTCACGCGGATACCTTTTGCACCAAGGCGCATGGCTGACTGAACAGCACGCTTCATGGCACGACGGAACGACACACGGCGCTCGAGCTGCTGGGCAATGCCCTCGGACACGAGCTGGGCGTCGATTTCCGGCTTGCGGATTTCAACAATGTTCAGCGACACTTCACCACCGGATTTCACCGACAGGTCTTTGCGCAGTTTCTCAATATCGCCACCTTTTTTGCCGATGATAACGCCCGGACGTGCGGTATGAACCGTAACACGGGTGTTTTTCGCGGCACGCTCGATAATCACTTTGCTGATACCGGCGGCTTTCAGTTTTTCCTGCACGAATTTGCGCAGTTTCAGATCTTCAATCAGTTTCACTGCATAATCTTTTGCAGAGAACCAGCGGGAGTCCCAGGTACGGTTGATACCGACGCGGATCCCAATTGGATTAACTTTCTGACCCATATTCTACCCCTACTCGGCTTTCTCTCTGACAACGATAGTCAGGTTGCTGAAAAATTTCTCAATACGACCGGCGCGGCCACGGGCACGTGCCATGAAGCGTTTCATCACAACGGATTTGCCTACAGTAGCCGAGGCAACAACCAGACGGTCAACGTCCAGGTTATGATTGTTTTCTGCGTTAGCAACAGCCGACTGCAGAACTTTTTTCACATCGCGGGCAACGCGCTTGTTCGAAAAGTCCAGATCAACCAGAGCTTTGCCAGCCGGCTTGCCGCGAATCATTTCGGCGACCAGGTTCAGTTTGTATGGGCTCGAGTCGATATACTTCGAGAATGCTCTCGCTTCGTTATCGGCCACACGGCGTTCGTTCTTAGGCTTTCCCATGATTAGCTATCCTACTTCTTCTTATCCTGTCCGCCGTGACCTTTGAAGGTACGTGTCGGAGCAAATTCGCCAACTTTATGACCGATCATGTTGTCGGTGACCAGCACAGGAATGAATTTATTCCCGTTATGCACAGCCAAGGTCAATCCCACCATCTGAGGCAGAATTGTCGACCGGCGTGACCAGGTCTTAATCGGTGTGTTTTTACCGCTGTTACGGGTCTCTTCTACTTTCTTAAGCAGATGACCATCAACGAACGGACCTTTCCATACTGAACGAGCCATGTTTTCCTACCTCAGTCTATTTCTTTTTCCGGCGACGGATAATCAGTTTATCGGTCGCTTTGTTCGAACGTGTCTTGTAACCCTTCGCAGGTACGCCAGAAGGCGAGCACCAGTGGATACCACCATTGGTACGACCACCATGCGGGTGATCAACCGGGTTCATGGAGATACCGCGTTGTGCCGGACGGCGGCCCAACCAACGGTTACGACCGGCTTTACCGATGTTCACGTTTTTCTGGTCTGGGTTCGATACCGCGCCTACGGTCGCGATGCATTCGCCGCGAACCATACGCAGTTCACCGGACGACAGTTTAATCTGGGCATAGCCCTGGTCACGACCAACGAGCTGAGCGAATGTACCGCCCGCACGAGCCAGCTGTCCGCCTTTGCCAACTTTCATTTCCACGTTGTGGATGATAGTTCCGACAGGCATGTTTTTCAGCGGCAGGGCGTTGCCTACTTTAATATCGGCGCGCTCAGACGCAATAATCTTGTCACCTTCGGCCAGACGCTGCGGTGCCAGAATATATGCCTTTTCGCCATCCGTGTATTCAATCAGGGCAATGAAAGCGGTACGGTTTGGGTCATATTCCAGACGCAGAACGGTTGCCTCAATGTCTTTCTTTGTACGCGCAAAGTCGACGATACGGTAACGCTGTTTATGACCGCCACCCAGGAAACGCATGGTGATGCGACCGGTATTGTTACGGCCACCTGTTTTACGCTTACCTTCGGTCAGCGATTTTTCAGGCGCACCTTTGTACAACTGGGAACGATCAACCTTAACCAGCTGACGCTGACCTGGTGTCGTCGGATTATACTTTTTCAAGGCCATGATGTGGTTCCTTCTTCCTTAATTCCTGCCCTATACGCTTGTGCCAACGTCAATCGTTTGGCCTTCAGCAAGGGTCACAATCGCTTTTTTTACGTCCGAGCGTTTGCCCAGGAAGCCTTTGAAGCGTTTGGTTTTACCTTTGGTCAATACGGTGTTCACCGCAGTAACTTTTACACTGAACAGAGCTTCGACAGCCTGTTTAATTTCCGGCTTGGTCGCGGTCAACGGAACATTGAACGTTACCTGGCCATGCTGGGAACCCATCATGGATTTTTCGGTAACGACTGGCTTCGTCAGGGTGACGTAAGCCTTTTCGTTGATTGCTGGTTTTGCTGCTTGTGCTTTTGCCATTTTAATCTCCTTAAGCTGCCAGACGCTTGGTCAGGTTGTCGACAGCTTCCTTGGTCAGGACCAATGTGTCATGACGCAGGATGTCGTATACGTTGGCACCATCCGATGGCAGTACATTCACGAGCGGAATGTTGCGTATGGATAGGGCGAAATTGTGGTTCAGCTCTTCGCCGCAGACAAACAAAGCCGACTCGATACCCATTTTCTTCAGGGCAGCAGCCATTGCTTTTGTTTTGGCTTCTTTAGTCACATCCGATTCAAGGATGATCAACTGACCGGCAGCGGCTTTCGCTGACAGAGCGGTTTTCAGAGCCAGGGCACGTTGCTTTTTCGGCAGTTCAGTCGCGTGGGAACGGACAACTGGACCAAATATGGTTGCGCCGCCAACGAACTGTGCTGCACGCAGCGAACCGAAACGGGCGCGGCCGGTGCCTTTTTGGGCCCATGGCTTCTTACCGGTACCGGACACATCGGAAATACCTTTGGTCTTGTGGTTGCCGGAGCGGCGTTTGTTCAGTTGGTAATGAACCATGCGGTGCATAATATCAGCGCGAACTTCAACGCCAAACACAGCGTCATCAAGTTCGATGGAACCGGCTTCTTTGTTCTCAAGTGTTTTAACAGCGATTTTCATCATCTATTCCTTTGCTTCTTCGGCAGGAGCTTCAGCCGGGGCCGCTGCTTCTGCTGCTGCAGGAGCGGATGCCGATGCTGCGGACTTCAAGCCGGCAGGTTTCGGAACATCAGCATGCATTGCTTTCTTCACGGCGTCGGTCACCATAACCCACTCGCGTGCGTTACCTGGGACGTTACCCTGAACCAGAACCAGACCGTCTTCAGGATATACCGCAACGACTTTCAGGTTTTGGGTGGTCACGGTTTCAACACCGTAATGACCAGCCATCTTTTTGCCTTTCCAGATACGGCCCGGATCCTGTGCGGAACCAACCGAACCGAGGGAACGGTGGGAAACTGATACACCGTGCGAGGCACGCAGACCACCGAAATTCCAGCGTTTCATAACACCGGCGAAGCCACGGCCTTTGGTGATACCTTGAACATCAACATACTGACCAACAACGAAGTGGTTAGCGCCGAGTTCAGCACCGACTTCCAGAGTGTTCTCCGGAGCAACGCGGAATTCAACCAGTTTGGATTTTGGCTCAACCTTGTTTTTCGCATAGTGACCGCGCATCGCTTTGGATACGTTTTTCACTTTGGCTTTGCCGGCACCGATCTGAACAGCGACGTAACCGTCGGTTTCTTCGGTGCGGACGGCGACAACCTGGCAGGCGTCAACGCGCAGAACAGTTACAGGAATATGGTTCCCATCTTCACCGAAGATGCGGGTCATTCCTTCGTTCTTTAAAATTAATCCGGTTCTCATTTTTATCTCCAGAACTTCCTTCTAATCACGCGGCGATTAAGCTGCCTGACCTACTTTAATCTCAACATCCACACCAGCGGCCAGATCGAGTTTCATCAGTGCGTCCACGGTTTGTGGGGTCGGGTCGATGATGTCAATCAGCCGCTTGTGCGTACGCATTTCAAACTGGTCCATCGATTTTTTGTCGATGTGCGGGGACCGCAGAACCGTGAAACGCTCGGTACGGGTTGGCAGAGGAACAGGACCACGGACGCGGGCTCCTGTACGTTTGGCGGTGTTGACGATTTCGCTC